>JAQWJX010000190.1:0-8042 GCA_029248145.1 Schleiferiaceae bacterium
GGCACCCTCTGCGTAACCTATTAACGTTGCCAGACCTTGCTTAACGGTGTAATTCTCTTTCAAGAGCAAACCTATAACGGTATCTACTGTAAGAGTTACATGACCAACTGCCGTATTTAGAACGGCCCCAATAATTTCCCCAGAATCTGGAGGGACTACTCTATCTATTGTGTGCTGGGTAAAATTGAACAAATCGCTAGGAGTACTGCCTAAACGCCATACGGAGGTGTCATTGTAGCTAACGGTGCCACCACTTGTCGTAAACTGCAATGAGTCACTCACTAGGTAAGAGCCTATACCTGGCCCTGTCAATGAAGTTGTAAGTTGTACAGACTTCAAAGACAAGCTGTCCATTAAATGGCTGCTGTTCGGCAATAAACCTGGGGAAATAGTGGTAGAGAGAACCGTTGAACTTGCGACTTTGCCATGAACATAGCCAATGTCCCATTTAGAAGGGACACCATACCTGCCGGCTAACCGATAATGAGGTTGAATCCTTACAGGAAAACTACTTATCGGTCTCAAATAATATGCTGCATTAATAAATTCTCTATTTAAAAGTATGCTATCCTGTTGAACCGGAATATTGCTTATAAATTCAGATGGACTAGAGACCATGATGCTGCTATCTGTATATGTATAACCTGCTGAATCTCTTAGTTCGCGAATGATGTAAAAAGGGCCGTCAAAACCAATCAATTTATATTTTGCTTGAATTTCTCCGGAGTTTATGTATCCTAACAATGAATCTTTAGAATGTTGGAACGGCATTGCAATAGAATCGTTACCCAACCAAAAGCGCTTATTCATTGGCGTTACCTTCCCATGGAACACACTAATAGAATCGATTCCCAAGTAAAACGTAAGTGTTTTCTGATTCTGAATATACTTCGGAGAGGAAAACCCTAAACAACTTACGTCCTCGAAACGAATTTTGACATTTTTCCCTAAAGTGTCACTGTAAAGCGTAGTGTTGAAATTAATACTGTCGCCAGAATTAAGCGCAGTGTCTAGAGATAAAATTTTCTTTCCGTTTGTGATAAGTGAGAATGTTCCTGTTATATCAATATCCATATCATTGACAACAGAGGTATTTAATCGGAATGACTTACAAATGCTAGCACTATCTATGTTATACAGGGGTATGGCGGGAAAGATGTTCGGGTTATTCGCATTTTGCGCTATAAATCCAGCATAGCTGTCCATGGTGTCATTATCTGCATTAGCGAATTTAACAAAGTCTGAAGAGGAGTTACTGTAAAGCGATATGAAGTTTATCTGGTTTAAGCTCTTAACAGCCGCTACGCCGTCTACATCAAGAAACAATGTGTCATTTTGTATAAGATGCAGCGAATCATTTTGAAAAACTGAATCGGTAAGGTTGGTTAAATCTCGGCTATTAAAGGCTGTATCAGAAATAGGGTTAATCAAGAAAACACTATCAGAGCTTGATGAAATAGGGCTTGCATTTAAGTCTATGATATTTTGATAGTAAAAGGTGTCTTGAAATACGACTATATTTGGATGGCGGTTAGAGGTTATAGATTTAGTGGATACTAAGCCACCGCTACATTGTGTCAAAACAATAGCAAGTAACAAGAGTAAAATAGAGTTATGTCGAAACCACATATTCCTTGGTCTATTGGACTGATTAACTTCTGTAAATATACGAGGTTTCAATATACATTGTTTCTACCGTTAATAGCGGTGTGGAGCGCTCTTTTCTCATCGTGTTCGTCAAGCTCAAATGTTATTACAATTCCATTGACTCCCATGGAGTTGGATGATAAGCGATTTCTTGACACATTAGAAGAATCAACCCTGTTCTACTTTGATATTTTCAATTTTGATGGCTATGATCGTTTTGGGAATACAATTTTCGAAGATCTCAAGTATAGATTGACTTCTAGGAGCTCTGTCGAATTCCCGGAAACGGATATCGCATCTTTTGAAGGTGCAATGTTTCGAAAGGGTCTCCATACTAGATATGTGGTGTATGGCATTTTTAAAAACGAACCAACGCTAATTAAAAGAGTCGATTCTTCAAGTGTAAATCCGTTTAAGGAAGAAATTAAACCAGCAGAATTGAATATTCCTGCGAGCGTTAGCCTTCTTATTGCATCTAAAAACACGATCAAGGATTCTCAAATAGCTGCGGTTGAAAACAACAGTCAAATAACAACCGTATCTGCTCAAAATCAAGACATGGGATTGATAATCATTGCTTGTTTTAGAGAGAGTTATTTTGAGGAGTCAATGATGCAGAATTATTATAATGATTTATCAGAATTAGACTACTACAAGGCGAACGGTTGGGTAAGAATTTACCTTAAAGATTTTCCGGGATATAGAATATACGAAGCAATAGAGGTTTTCCCTGATGCGTGGCGAGCAAATTATGGTGAATAGTATCTCATAATTCCATAATTTTAGGGAAACCAATAAACCATGAGTAAACCAATATTCCGAGCAACAGCCTTTTTAGCTGTATTACTTACTAGCTGCATGTTGGCCAACGGCCAATCCTACAACGTAAATTTAAACAGTGCAAATAATTATGCTACACCTGGCGATTCAATAGAGTTTGAGTTAACCATTACAAGTGCCTTTTCGTCGGGAAACTTCTTTCAATTTGGATTGGCGCCATTGGGTATTCAGAGTGTTTCCCAAGTGCTGCCCTGTTCTACAGCATCAGTTGCTGCTTATTCAGCTACAGGGAGCTACACAAACTACTTAATCCCATCGGCATCTTTAGCTTATGGGTCTTATATTGTATTAGCGCAGGCATATTTCCCGGCTATAGTTGATACTGTCGGCTACATAACCCTGGGACCGGAAATTGTTCCTTCGGCTTTTCAAGAGTCTATAATAGCTCCAACTGATTTTTGCTTTGGAGACAAGGTAGAACTAACTGTAGATAGTATTCCTAAGGATTCGTCCTATGTAGATGTACCCTCTGGTTTCCCATCAGGAAATGTATTCTGGTTGCCCTTTTCAAACTCTATTCAAGAATACCAAACGCTACAGAACCCTCAGCAAATTGGTTTGGGATATGCATTGCAGCAAAATCGAGATGCTTTAGACAACAGCTCCTATTACATCAATTCCACCAATTCAGCCTTAGTATATAACCAAAGTCCGAGAACAGCCGCTATGTCAAGCTATCAAGGATTAGCTGACAGTTCAGAATTCACCATGTCTTTTTGGGTCAAGAGGGATTCGTGCACGACAGGAATTCTTTTTGGGCGGTTAGATAGTACTGGTGCAGGCTCTTTTGCCTGTTATTTGACAGATTCTTGTACAATTGGTTTTGTAGGTGCGTTTGTGAATCAGAGTTTTCAAATCTCAACTAAACAGTTAGAGGCCAGCCTTAATGCGAATTGGAATCATGTCATTATTCAAAAAGTTCAGAATACGATTAGCATGGAAATTAATGGTTCTCAGGCCGATTCCGAGCTTGTATTAGGTGCATTAAACACCCCTCAACCGCTAGGAATACTTGTAGGCGCCCCGATGAGTTTATTAGCTGATACGATTCCGGTGCCGGGTGCCTTCGCAGCACTCGATGACATAGGATTTTGGTCTCGCGCTTTAAATTCGTCGGAAAAAGCAGATTTACGAACTGCGGAGACTTATGATATGACCAGTCTGAGCGCCTATTCGTGGTCGACGGGGACCTTAGATTCGGTATGCTCGTTTTCTATTTATTCCGATACTTTAATAAAATTAAATGTTATCAATAATCAAGGTGTGTCCCATACAGACTCTGTTCTTATTCTTGTAAACCATCCACAGATACTGGGTATAAATGGAAATTGCCTTGGTGATACGACACAGCTCAGTGCGCAAAACTTAGGCTTTGCCTCAAATTACAACTACACCTGGAGTTCAGGGGACTCTACTGCACTTCACGAAAAGGTGTATTCCTCTAACCAGAATGTTTGGGTTAAAAGTACAGGAGCTTCATCTGTTTGTTACGATACCTTAGGGATCAGTATTTATCCCCTTCCAACAGCATCAATCAGTCAATCAATGCCCTTTAATAACACTCAGACGCAGGTTTTATTATCAACAGGCCCCCCCGCGGCAGGAACACAAATTTCATGGAGTACTGGAGATTCGACTGCAGATATAACAGTTTATCCCAGTCAAACTACAGCATACATTGCGTCGGGTATAACTACTTATGGTTGTACTAGCACAGATACAGTAATTGTAGAGGTAGAGAACAAAACGTTCATTGCTAATCTAAACGGTCAAATAGTTACAAATAAGATTCATATTGCGGGTAATTTTAACGGTTGGGACCCCTCTGACAAATCATTAGCTAATGCTGGTAATGGATTGTACATGGCGACCATCCCGCTGGTTAAAGGAGATACCATTGCTTATAAATTCATAAATGGGGATTCTTGGACTGATCCGCACGACAGTGTTTCATGTAGTTTGTTACCTATTCAATCGATGGGTAATAGATATGCAGTATTGGAATCAAATATTGATACCATAGGCCCGGTTATGTTGAGTAGCTGTTCCAATTCACCCGTTATGGAACTCATTCAAGCAGATACTGCTTCTGCGTGTTTTGGTGACTCTCTTTCATATGTATTGTCGAATGATTTAGACTCGGTATTTTGGTTTACTTCAAGTGGCGTCACTTCCCAAATATCTACACCAACCTATAAATTTACGGTACCGGCAGGGTATTCCGGTGCTTTAGGGGTTCATGCGTATTACCCACATGGAGTAAGACTTGTTGATACGATATGGGTAAATCAAGATGCAGCAATTGATACTTCAATTACTGTGACAGGAGCTACTGAGTTTTGCACAGGCGATAGCGTATCACTTTCTGTAAATTCAAGTTATCAGGTCCTTTGGAACAACCAACAAGCCACATCCTCAGTGACTGTAGGTCAATCCAGTTCATTGTACGCAACGCTCACTTCGTTGCTCGGTTGTTCAGCGATCACAGATACAATTGATATCGTTGCTAATGCAAATCCTGATGCTACCCTGACGGTATCATCAGATACGATTTGTTCCGGTGATACGTCGTTTGTTTCTGCCGCGCTAGGTTATACCTATGACTGGTCAAATCAGGCATCGGGAAGTCAGATTAGTGTTACCAGTTCGACATTGATTTTTGTTATTGTCACAGATTCTGTGACTAATTGTTATACTCAGAGTGATTTGATCAGTATTACTGCTCTTGCTCGCCCAGCAGAACCTCTATTCACGGGAGATACAATTTCAATGGTAGGGAATAAAAATGGGTACTTAATTGGAAACATTGATTCTACTGTGAATTACAATTGGATGCTAGATGCCCTTGGAACTATTTACACTTCTAATGCAGATTCATCACTAATTAAAATTGAATGGACTAATGCCGGAACTGCCAACTTAACGGCAACGGTAAAAAATGGTTTTTGTAAAAACACATTTACAAAAGCAATCCAAATCAATCCATTGAATATTGAAGAGAGGGCCAATTCCTTTATCATTTATCCAAATCCATCCTCAGGAATGATTTCTATCGAAGCGATGGCGAATTATATAAATGATGAATCCGTAATGCTTTATGATAACTATGGTGCTCTATTGAAAGAGATACATCTAGAGTCAACGACAAATTCATTCCTCGATCTAGAGTTTTTGCCACCGGGAATGTATCATCTCGTATTTAATGATGGCTCGACCTTACCTTTTTTTATCGTAAAATAAAATTTTCACCCCCACGAAAACATGTTTTCGTGGGGATTTTTCTAAATAACAAACCGTGCTTATGAAAAGACTATTACTAACTCGTTCCTTGCTGGTAGTAGCGCTATTTTCATATGGCTCGGTTACCGGACAGGTGATGACGCAAACCTTTAGTAGTATACCATCTACTTGGGTGCAGTCAAATTCCTGTAGTAGTACTTCTACAAATGCTTCGTGGAAGTTAACGACATCTAATCCGGGTTATGGCGCCTCGGGATATACTGATAATACAGGTGTTACCGGATCGTACGCTATGTGGGTTGATGGTTCATCGCCATACCCTTGTGATGTGGAGTCAAGACACAATAGGCTCACTGCAAGTGGTTGAGAGTAATGGGTATTGTACTGATACTTCAAGTTTAGCGATTCGAACAAACATTGGGTTGAATGAATTTGGGTTGCGTAACATCACGTTATTCCCTAATCCGACTCAGGGGAAAGTCTTTATATCTGCTGACGAGCCATTAGGTGCTATTCAAGTTTATGCAGCTACAGGATCGCTAGTTACATCCAAGAATACGAATGAAACCTCGGTGCAATTTGATTTCTCTAATTTATCTGCTGGCGTATATTGGATAACAATAGGAACGGAGCGCTACCGATTAGTTGTGATGCATTAAGCTATTTCTTTGAAGAACCATAGGGTATGGGGTTTGGCACTGTCAAACCCCATGCCTTTTTTTAGCCCACTTCATAGCTTGTCAATGTTAGTTGGTGAGTGTAACTTCGCAGCATCTAAAATCAGAACAATGAGCTTACTTACAGTTGGAACAATGGCATACGACGCCCTTGAAACGCCTTTTGGAAAAACAGATCGCATCCTGGGTGGTGCGGCAACTTACATCGCGCTTAGCGTGAGTTACCATGTGGAAAATAGCAACATCGTCTCTGTTGTAGGGGCCGATTTTGAGCAGCAACATTTAGACCTACTCTCAGCAAAAGGAGTCGATCTAAAAGGTGTACAGATCATTCCCGATGGTAAGACGTTCTTTTGGAAAGGTAAATACCACACAGATATGAATACTCGCGATACTCTTGATACGCAACTTAATGTATTAGAGACATTTAACCCAATCGTTCCTGAAGGTTTTAAGAATTGTAAGTACCTAATGTTAGGTAATTTGATGCCTTCGATTCAGCAGAAGGTTTTAGATCAGTTGCCAACACGTCCTAAATTGGTGGTATTAGACACCATGAATTTCTGGATGGACCACTTTTGGGACGATCTACTAATCGCGCTCAAAGGAGTGGATGTATTGACCATTAATGATGAGGAGGCGCGTCAGCTTTCTGAGGAATACAGCTTGGTGAAAGCGGCTCAGAAGATTATGACCATGGGTCCAAAATATTTGATCATTAAGAAAGGCGAGCATGGCGCATTGCTGTTCCATGAGGATAAAGTTTTCAGTGCCCCGGCTTTACCATTAGCAGAGGTCTTCGATCCTACTGGGGCAGGTGATACGTTTGCTGGGGGATTTATCGGCTTCTTAGCAAAGACCGATGACATAGGCTTCGAAAACATGAAACGTGCGGTAATTTGGGGATCTGCTATGGCAAGTTTTACTGTAGAGAAATTCGGAACAGAACGCATTGCAGAGTTAACGACAGAGGAGATCAACGCTCGATTAGAAGAGTTTAAAAACCTGATGAGCGTCGACATTCAAATGGTGTAAGAGCCACGAAAATAATATTTCATAAAAAACCCTCTGGGTAAAGCGCCCTGAGGATTTTTTATTGCCCCGGTGGGCAGCCACACTCTTAGAGTTTGTAAAGTATTCAATGTAATAAGTATCGTTGTCGCTTACGAAGACTATATAATTGCAAATACTTTATAATCAAATAAATAACAAAACATAAGTTGTTATAATTTCTGAATGGTTATTAATTTCTGAGTAGGTATTTATTTCTATAAGAACTGCATCTGTAAAGACCACCCAATAGTAAGATATAAGCACATGTGAATCTTTTACGAACACACAAAAAACCCCCAACCGGTTGGGAAGGGGGTGCGTGTTATAACCTTTAAATCATTAACTATTTTGGTTTAGATAGAGCATCGTTCCCTAAGGTTTGTGCATCGTATTCTAGAAATAGTGTTATCGAATATAACGTATATATCAAATTTACATCACAGCCATTTGTAATCCTATTTAATTCCAGAAATTGAAACGGGTAGTTATGAATTTTCAGGTTCGAACGTTTAGATGATCTAGATCTCTCGGTAGGCGGTTAGAGATTCCCCCATAATCTGCTCAAAGGCCAGGTAGAAGGGTGCT
>JAQWJX010000030.1:0-4441 GCA_029248145.1 Schleiferiaceae bacterium
TTCAAAATTATGACCGTGGTAATTCTCATTAGAACACTTCCCGAAAATGCGTTTGTTCGTTGCAGCATCCCATTTGTTGTTCCAAAGTTTGTGCGCTGCACAAAAGTGTTCTTTTCGCTTGATGTAAATCATGCTTAGTAAAGTTTAGGCAAAGATACGATAGGCATACTTTAAACCGATTCTAGGCTTTTGAAAGTTCTTCCCAATCACCATGATTGTGAACAAAGTCCTGGCAAGCCCGCATTAGAAGGGGGTAGAGGGTTGAAAACCATTGCTCCAATTCGGCTAAACAGTCGTGAACGGGCCCTTCAAAAAAATGAACTAACGGCGCGCCCCCGGGATGCCTGTGTGCTATACCGCGTGCCGCGTCCAGTAAGCCGCTTATTTCGCGGTAGCTGTTTAGCCAATGGTGCTCGAGCAAATGAGGGGCCATTGCAGCAGCTCTTCCTTTAAGGAGTGTTCTGTGATTTGAAATATCTGATTCTGCGGATGTTATAAAAGCTCTGAGACTTTGATGCTGGGACGAATCTTGAAGCAGCTTGAACTGATCCCAATTCCGCTGGAGGAAATAATCCCCGAGCAGGTCAAGAGCCACCGCTGAATATTTGCCCGTAAATGGTCGAATATGTGCTTTTGCTGCTTTGGTAAGGGGATGTTGGTCGGTGTAGTCGTCAATAAAGCGGTGGAGATCGATGCCTAATCTTTGTGCAGGTGTGGCGGCTATTCGCCAGGAACTGCCTTTAAAGCCATCTCCTGAAAAATTGAACACCCGCACTTCAGCTATAGAAGGGCTGAGGTGCAGGTGTGCAGTAAAATTCATACAAGAGTGCGCTAAAATGCGACTGCGTTTAAGCGCTTTTGACTTCGAATTCGAAGGCCTCCATTACCGGATTTATCAAGAGCTTTTCACAAGCTTCTTTGACCAATACTTCGGCCGCACTTTGGTCAGTAGCTTCAACATCTAAAGTGAAGTGTTTGCCTATGCGAACGTTACTTAACGCATCCAGACCTATATTTTTAAGATTTGCACTTACCGTTTTTCCTTGAGGATCCAAAAGCGCCTTTTGAGGCATGACATTGATTTCAGCAGTGAATTTCATTTCTGGTTATTTAATGGTGTTGCGCGCTGTTCTTTAAGGCGAAAGCGCTAATAATTGGTAGCAAAAATACGATAATTGACAAGGTCAATGCGCCAAAAAAAGGAATCATTATTACGAACATTCCAACAAGAATGTATTGGCCCCATTTCCGCCGTTTTGTTCCCCCACCTTTTAGGCTGAGGACTTTGAATCTTGCATTTTGCCAGAAGACAGCATATAACGCTAATGCCACTAAGCCAAGATGCCAGAGCAATAAGGTAGTGTCTTTGAACGCCATGATCCATTCCCAATTTTCCCATTGACCCATCCAACTCCAGAGGCCCAAGGCGAATAATGCATTTGCTGGTGTAGGCATTCCTGTGAAATCCTTATCGCCCTCTTCTTTGAGGTTAAAAATGCCCAGGCGGTAAATGCTCGATGCAGTAACCGTGGCACCGAGAAGCATTGCCCAAGGTTGTGGCATGCGCGCGTAATCGGCTAAAATAGAGCTCCAAATAAAGCCGGACACTGCGCCAAAGGAAATGGCGTCTGCTAGAGAATCTAGTTGTTTCCCTAATGCAGAGGAAGCACCTACTTTTCGTGCAGCCCATCCGTCTAGCGCGTCAAAGGTCGCTGCTGAAAGTAATGCGATAACGAGACCTGTTGAGCTCGAATTGACGATAAAATAGATGGCCATCATTCCGCAGATGGCATTGGCTAGTGTTAAAAGATTCGGAATGTGTTTCATGCAGTGCAAAGATGCATTAATTTGCCGCTATGTCTTCAGCGAAAAAAACACCCATTGCAATTTTAATACCCTTGACCTTTGTCTTGCTCACTTTGGCTTGGACTTTTACGCACCTTGGAGTACTCATTATACCCGCCTTTGTGTTGCTTCTGGATATTTCAAAGCGCTCGGGACCACGGTTTTGGCGGCTGTATCTAGTAACTGCGCTATGGAATGCAGCCACAACGTACTGGATTGCAAATGCACATCCGTTAGGGGTCATTGCAACGGTAGGTATTAATGGTGCTCTCATGGCGTTTGCTTTGTGGCTCAGTGTGCGCGCGGAAGAATTACTCTGGCGATTTCCGTCCTTTCGATCGCAACGATGGCTGCACGTTTTGCCGTTGCTCGCCTGTTGGATATCTTTTGAGCAATTGCATGAATATTGGGGCTTAGCTTTTCCTTGGCTGCACCTAGGCAATACATTTAATGGCATGCCCTACCTGGTGCAATGGTACCAATTCTTGGGTACTACTGGTGGAACTTTATGGGTACTGCTAGTCGCCTATACGCTTCACATGCGCGGAACAACTTCCAAAAGAGCGCTTTGGCTGTTTATTGCACCGGTATTGTTGAGTTTTGTGCTTTGGTACGTGCCTCAGAATGAAGATGCAAAACGAATTCAGGTTGCTGTCATTCAGCCTAATATCGATGCATATACAGAGAAATGGGATGTACCTGAAGCGGTTCAAATTCAAAAAGTGGATCGATTACTTCAAACCCAGCTAGGAGAAAAGCAAGTAGATTTGATCGTTCTACCAGAAACATTCCTGCCGGAGGCAAGAGCGGAAAGCAGCTACGGCAACCGTCCCAATGATAGGTTACTTCATGCATTGCTAGATACGTACGGTAAGTCCGCAATCTTTGGCGCAACCACCTACGACTTTCAACAAACGCCGAATGCTTTTAATCGTCCGTACGGGGATAAATATTATACACTCTACAATACCGCCCTGTTTCGAAACAGCGCGGCGGAAACAGCAGTATACCACAAGGGAAAATTAGTTGTAGGCGGCGAGACCATGCCTTTTGTCCAATTACTAAAGCCTTACCTCGGTGATTGGGCTATAGAGCTTGGAGGAACTTCCGGAACCTTAGGTGTTTCTCAGCGCCGGACCGTCTTTGAAGACGAACCTACAGGTATCAAGCTCGCACCAGTCATCTGCTGGGAGAATGAGTTTTCAGATTATGCTACTGAATATGCCCGTTCGGGCGCTAATCTCATCGCAGTCATTACGAACGACGGATGGTGGGGAAATACTGTAGGACACTTGCAGCATCTGCGTTTTTCGGGTCTACGCGCCATTGAACAGGGTAAATATGTAGTGCGTAGTGCAAATACAGGCGTCTCCAGTATTATTGATGACAAAGGTCGTATTCTGCGCCGATTGGATTGGGATACGGAAGGCGTCATTGTGAGCGATGTACCGCTACTGGAAAGCAAGACCTTGTATGTGAGGACGGGCAATTGGATAGGCAAAGTTGCTGTGGTACTTTTTGCCTTGTTAGTTTTGATAATACTTTTTAGCAGATTTTTCCGATTAAAACCACGCTAAGCAATCCGCGTGTGTAACTTTGTTATTCCTAAAAACAAAATTCAATGAGTTCTTACGACGTAGTTGTAATAGGTTCTGGACCTGGAGGATATGTAAGTGCGATCCGTTGTGCCCAATTGGGTATGAAAACAGCACTGGTTGAAAAATATGCGACCCTCGGAGGTACGTGTCTTAACGTGGGATGTATACCATCAAAAGCGTTACTAGATTCCTCAGAGCATTACCATGCCGCAGTACATTCTTTTGAATCGCACGGCATCCAGATCAATCCCCCAAAAATTGACTTTGCAAAAATGATCGAGCGCAAGGCAGGTGTTGTAAGTACAACCTGTGACGGCATCGATTATCTGATGAACAAAAACAACATTGAGGTACTGCGTGGATTCGGATCTTTAAAAGACAAGAACACTGTAGTTGTCGCCGGAGATAAAACCACTGAGGTGAGTGCAAAGCATATCATTTTAGCTACTGGCTCGAAGCCAATCGAACTGCCGTTCGCGAAGTTCGATAAGGAGCGTGTGATTTCATCGACAGAAGCATTAAGCTTAAAAGAAGTTCCAAAACACATGATCGTCATTGGCGGTGGTGTCATCGGTTTGGAATTGGGTTCAGTTTACAAACGCCTCGGTGCTGAGGTGACCATCGTTGAATATGCTAAAGGCATTATTCCTACCATGGACGGAGCAATGGGTAAGGAATTGATGCGTAGTTTGAAGAAAATCGGCATGAAATTCAGCTTATCCACAAAGGTGAGCAATGTAACGCGCGATGGCGATGTAGTCACTGTTACTGCCACGAATAAAAAAGGCGAAGAAGTGACCTTTGAAGGCGATTATTGTTTGGTGGCTGTAGGTCGCGGTGCATACACGGCTAAATTGGGTCTTGAAAACGTCGGTATTGAAACGGATGAGCGTGGACGCATCGCTGTGAACGATCACTTACAGACTGCAGTGCCCAACATTTACGCCATTGGCGATGTCGTTCGAGGAGCGATGTTGGCTCACAAGGCGGAAGAAGAA
>JAQWJX010000061.1:0-57395 GCA_029248145.1 Schleiferiaceae bacterium
GACATCGAATAATCGATGTAGGAGCTTTTCATTTGCTCCTCAATATTTACGGGAATAATGCGTTCTCCCTGCGCCATATTGTCAGTATTTAGTGCGGCCGAAGCCGGGTTTTTTCGTAATTTTCAAATATAGCTTTTTGAAGCTCCTTAAGTCCCATCGGCTCCCGGTTTACTTAAGGCATTTATCCACATTCGAATGTTAACAAACCTTTGAATTGTACCCTGTGAACTGCCGAAAAGACCATTTAGATTTGAATAGAACCCTTTGGCACGTATTGTGTTCTTAGAGTAACGTACCACAAAACAACAATTATGGAAGAGAACTTTAGCCCCAGAGTGAGAGATGTGATCACCTTTAGTAAGGAAGAAGCACTGCGTCTAGGCCATGATTATATAGGAACGGAGCATCTTTTGCTCGGTATTTTAAGAGACGGCGATGGAACTGCCATTCAAATCTTGAAAGATTTAGGTTTAGACCTCAAACAAATTCGTAGTAAAATTGAGCAGGTAGCCGCGCCTTATGCTACAAACACTCAGGTTAGTGGAAAAAACCTGCCGCTGACCCGTCAAGCCGAGAAAGCGTTAAAAACCACCTTTTTGGAAGCAAAACTGTTTCAAAGTCCAGTGATTCGTACCCCGCATTTATTGTTGTGCATATTGCGAAACGACAACGATCCTATTAGTGGTATCATGGGTCAATTAGGGGCTAGTTACGATGCTGTTAAAAGTGAATACCAGAGCAACTATATTGAAACGGATCGTGGTTTGGATGCTGACGATACAGATCTGACCTCCCCTTCAATGAGTTATGATGAAGATAATATGGACGACGCAAGTCGTGCAGGTGGGGCGCGGAAATCACCCCAACGCGAAAGAGGTAAAGAAAAAAGTAAAACGCCAGTTCTCGATAATTTTGGGAAGGACTTAACGAAATCTGCGGCCCAAGGGAAATTAGATCCGGTAGTCGGTCGGGAGAAAGAGATTGAGCGAGTTTCTCAAATTCTAAGTAGACGCAAGAAGAACAACCCCCTACTCATTGGTGAGCCTGGTGTAGGTAAAAGTGCTATCGCTGAAGGATTAGCTCTACGTATCGTGGACAAGCAAGTAAGTCGCGTTTTGTTCGATAAGCGAGTCGTGAGTTTAGATCTTGCTAGTCTAGTTGCCGGTACAAAATACCGCGGTCAGTTTGAAGAGCGTATGAAGGCGCTAATGAACGAATTAGAAAAAAACGACGATATCATCTTATTTATTGATGAATTACACACGATTGTGGGTGCTGGAGGAGCAACTGGAAGTTTAGACGCTTCAAATATGTTTAAGCCTGCTCTAGCTCGCGGTGAGATTCAATGTATTGGTGCGACGACGTTGGATGAATACCGTCAATTCATTGAAAAAGATGGTGCCTTGGAGCGCAGATTCCAGAAGGTGACCGTAGATCCTACATCGCCTGAAGAGACCGTTCAGATTTTGAACAACATTAAGGATAAATACGAAGAGCATCACAACGTACACTACACCTCGGATGCTATTGAAGCGTGCGTGCGTTTAACGCAACGCTATATCAGTGATCGGCACCTACCGGACAAAGCAATCGATGCGCTTGATGAAGCAGGTTCGCGCGTTCACATTACTAATATTGAGGTACCAGATGATATCACCCAGCTCGAAGCGAAACTAGAAGCGATCAAGGCAGAGAAAATAGCGGTTGTGAAAAGCCAGCGTTACGAAGAAGCTGCACGCCTTAGGGACGATGAAAAGAAGATTGAAGCACAATTAGAAAGTGCTCGTGAAGCCTGGGAGGCCAGTATTAAATTGAACAAAAAGACAGTGGATGAGCCAGAAGTGGCTGAAGTTGTAGCAATGATGACTGGTGTACCGGTTCAACGTGTCGCACAGCAGGAGCTTGAGAAACTCTCGCAAATGGAGGATCAATTGCGCTCAAACGTTATTGGTCAAGACGAAGCTGTAAAGAAGATCGTACGCGCCATACAACGGAACAGAGCAGGTCTTAAAGATCCTAACAAACCGATAGGGTCATTTATATTTTTAGGTCCGACAGGTGTGGGTAAAACCCAGCTCGCTAAAGAATTGACAAAGTTACTTTTTGATAGTGAGGACAACATGATTCGCATCGACATGAGTGAATACATGGAGAAATTTGCGATCAGCCGTTTGGTAGGAGCGCCTCCAGGATATGTTGGATATGAAGAAGGCGGCCAATTAACTGAAAGAGTACGCCGCAAGCCTTATTCGGTAATTCTCTTAGACGAGATAGAGAAAGCACATCCAGACGTTTTCAATTTGTTACTACAAGCATTGGACGATGGTCAAATCACTGATAGTCTGGGGCGCCGTGTTGATTTTAAGAACACCATCATCATCATGACTTCGAATCTAGGTAGTCGGCAGTTGAAAGACTTTGGTACCGGGGTTGGATTTGGCACCTCTGCACGTGAACAACGCAAATCGGACCTTGAGAACAGTGTAATTCAAGGAGCTCTTAAGAAGGCCTTTGCTCCAGAATTCTTAAATAGGATTGACGATGTTGTCTTGTTCAACTCATTATCGAGAGAGGATATTCATCGCATTATAGATATTGAATTGCGCAGTCTTTTCGGGCGTATCAAAGATTTAGGGTACCACATCAACCTAAGTGATAAAGCGAAAGATTTTGTCGCGGATGAGGGATTTGACGAAGCTTTTGGTGCTCGACCTTTAGCTCGTGCTCTTCAGAAGCTGATTGAGGATCCATTGGCAGAGAAGATTATATCTAAAGAAATTACCGAAGGAGATACCATTCACATTGATCTTACTGGTGAGACTTTAGAGTTTAAAATAGAAAAGGCGCCGGTCTTAGAGCAGTCAGAACCGGAAGAACTTCCTGAAGCATCAACAGATGGTACGTCAACTGTTGAGGAAGAATCTAAAGATTTGAAGAAGTAGTCTATAACAGGAATACCTGGTCGGGATTTTGTTCGAGTAGCTTCATTCCTATAGCATTAATAGTGGGTGAAGGACTAACAGGTATAAAGTTGGTTCTCGCCCACTCTTCGTTTGTGAGGTAATCGTCCCCGGTGTAAATGCCGGTAATATTTCCACGCTCTATAAATAGTGCTCCAAGCTCACCTGCAGGAAGTGCAAGAATGAGCCGTTGGTTATTACTTTCTAATAATTGATTCAGCGCCTCTCTTTGAGTCCATTCCATTTTACGGGCCAATTGCAAATAATCGGCCAGCCACTGCTGCCCGGTAACGTAAGAACCAAACTTGCGTAGTGCTCCGCTCCCAATTGCTTTTTGAACTACCCATTTCACCTCTCCTCTCCCATTCTCATAACTGTACAAGCCGAACTTTAGCGCCTGCTTCTTCTGCGCTTTATTTAATGGTGGCCAGTGTTGCCTGATCAAATGGTCCTCGTAGATGAGACTTAAAGTTTCATTCGGGAAAATTTCGAAGCTAATGCTGTGGCATTCTTTCATTAGACGCTGGTACTTCGTTGCACCTTGATCAGTGCTGAAGTGTTGAGTGATTCGGCTCTTAATATTCTTTGCTTTACCGATGTACAGTGGCATACCGAAAGCGTCCAGGAATTGGTATACGCCAGCCTCTTTTGGTAATTCGTCGTAAAAATGTGCCGGCATCAAGTCCGGAAGTTGAATACGCTTTAATAGACCCAATTTCGGATCATTTAACTTTTTATCGTCGTAATCCGCGGTGCAGCAGTGTATTAGTACTTCTGCGGCACACAGTGCGTCGCTTAGTGCGCGGTGAGGGTTATCATTAGCAACGGCTAAAGCCTGAGTTAGATGCGCTAGCGAATACCGACCAAACTCAGGGAACATGGCCTTTGCATATTTTACCGTACACAACTTTGGCATACGCCAATTGATTCCCGCTTCTTTGAATGCACGTTCAATAAAACTGTAATCGAAATTCACTGAATGTGCAACGAATACCGCACCGTCTAATTCGTCAAGTAATTCATGCGCTAAGGAAGCAAACGTCGGAGCGTTGGCCACCATGTCATCTGTTATGCCCGTAAGCATCTGGATGTTGTATGGAATACTCCGGTCCGGCTTAACAAATGAAGACCAACTTCGTGTAATCTTATTGTGTTGTACATGTACAATACCTATTTCAGTAATGTCGTTTCCATTGGGTCTGCCTCCGGTGGTTTCTATATCTACAACTACATAATGCACCGCGTAAAGCTAGGTATACCTTATCTATTCCTTCGAGTGCAGTTCGTATATTTATCCAATGGATTTCCTCGTATGGATTTTATTGATTTTGGGTGTTATTGGCGCAGTACTACCGTTATTGCCGGGCCCCTTGCTGTCCGCAGCCGGTATGATGCTTTTGACCCAGTCTCCTTCCCTATCCGCAGATACCGAAATGTATATTTACATGTGGTCATTTGTGGGACTACTGTTTTTCTTGGCCGATTATTTTTTACCTGGATATATAGCGAAGCGCGGTGGAGGCTCAAAGGCGGCCTCTAAAGGAGCGACAATTGGTCTTTTACTAGGTCTTATAACCGGTCCTGGAATGTTCGTTGGCGCATTTATAGGAGCCTTTATCGGGCAGTACAGTACCAATAAAAGCATAGGCAATAGTTTAAAAAGCGCATTGCTAGCCACGTTCGGTATAGCTCTTGGTATCATTGGGAAATTAATCTACACCCTGAGCGCAGTTGCATTGGTATTGTCACTAGCTTCGATTTAATACCTATGGAAATACAAGTCAGCTCATCCTACACACTCAGCTACCCGGAATTGCACTTTCCCGATGGAATTACCTTCGTCACGGGACCTTCTGGAGTAGGAAAAACAACGTTATTGCGTGCGCTACATGGTGAACTCAATTCTGAATTAGCGTTTATCGTAAATAAACAGAAGACCGCCCTGATGCCGCAGCAACAGCATTGGATTAGCTACATGACGATGAAAGAGCAGTTGTCAATGACCGTGGGTAAATTATGGGAATCCCTTGCTATCCATCTGGGACTACAGAATCATTTCGAAAAACTACCGGCAGAACTAAGCATCGGACAACAACAGCGTTTTTGGCTCTCTTGGGTTCTAGCTGAAGATTCCCAATGGATACTATTAGATGAACCTACAAGCGCACTAGACGACGATTGGGCGACTGCCGCGATACAACTATTCGAGCAAATTCGTAAGGATTATCCACATAAGAAAATGGTTATTGTATCACATGATGTTAGATTACTTCAAACTGATATAGAGGATCACCTTATCGCCTTATGAAACTAATACTTAAAATTTGGTGGTCACAGGTCCGAAAACGTTGGGTTGTTTTGGGTATTGCTTTGTTACTCTCTTTACTTACCTCTATCGTATTGCATTTACCTGGTGCTGCACAGCGCTATATGTATCAGCGTTGGCAGGAAAGTGCTACGCTCGTTGATGTTGTGATTGGGTATAAGGGTGCGCCTACCCAGATCGTGGCCAGCGCATTATACCGTATGGAGAACCCTACCGGTAATCTTCCCATTGAGACTGCAGAATATTGGCGAATGCACCCGTTAGTGCAAGAGGTTTGCCCCATTTCCCTCGGTGATAATATCGAAGGAATCCCTGTTATTGGTGTTGATACAAATTACTACGATTGGTTTGGTCTTCACTTCGAGCAAGGGAATAGGCCTTTAAATGCCAATGAAATCGCAGTAAGTGCTACGCTCGCGGCTCAGCATAAATATGTTCTTGGTGCAACGGTTCACACCGCCCACGGTAGTGATTCGAGAGGTGAAGCACATGCGCACCACGATCTATTGATATCGGGCATATTTTCTGCCGATCGTACTGCGGATGAGCAGTCGTACTTTGTGACAAACGCATCTTATTCAGGCATGCATAATACTGATAATAAAGATTTTACCTCATTGTTAATGAAGTTAAAATCTAAATCAGGGCTATTAATGCTTCCCCGGGTTATTGCTAATCGAAAAAATGAACAAGGCGCATTTCCAGTATTTATTTTTGGTCAATTGCAAAAACAATGGCAACCCACTTTGGATCAAGCAACATTCTACGGAAAGCTACTTTCGTCATTTGTCGCATTACTTTTTATTGCCTTCCTCTACTTCATCGGAATGACCGAAAACACTACCATGCAGCTCCTACGTGTAAAAGGAATAAAAAGCAGTAAAGCTTTTTTAGCTACCTATGGTCTCTATCTCTTTGCTGGTTTTGGAGGATTATTCAGTGGAATCCAACTTTTCAATGTATTTGGCATGCCTTTAACGCTAGAACAAGGGGCCATTGGCTTGGTTCCACTCATATTGTCCGCTTTCCTACTCTATATGAAGACGAATAAGAAATGAAAAAGCTACTAGTCATATTATTCATTAGTCTTGTTTCAAATCCAGTGATGGCACAGAAAGTCGTTCCTTGGGAGCTTCTTGCTGTCCCCTATTCGACTACGCCAGATGGTCTTTACGAGCCTCAATTCCCCTCATATTTAGATCCATACGAGCTACAAGAGGTAGTTCTCCAAGGATATCTCGTACCGGTCGATGTGGAAGGAAGTCAATATGCTTTGAGTCGATATGCATTTTCGAGTTGTTTTTTCTGCGGAAACGCCGCACCTAATACTGTAGTTGAATTGGTCTTTAAAGAACGACCTGATGCTTTAATTACCGACCAATTCGTAGTGGTAAGAGGTCTTTTAGTTCTGAATAAAAAGGATCCTTATCGATTATTCTTTATCCTTAAAAATGTGGAATTCGCAGGATGAAAAGACTAGCGCTAATCCTATTCATAAACCTGTTTACAGCAGGCTACGCACAAGAGCGCCTAACTTGGAGCACGTTCGAGCGATTGAATTTTGAGGAGGTTTACGAGCCTACGACTGCAAGTTGGGTGCAAGTACCCGTCTGGACGGAAGAATTAAAGCAATGGAATGGGAAAACAGTTCAGATTACAGGATATATCATCGCGTTAGATGCTGTTAACGGGCAGTATGCGCTTAGCGCCTTTCCATTCTCGAGTTGTTTCTTTTGTGGTGCAGCTGGTCCGGAAAGCGTTTTAGAATTGGACCTGAAAATGAAAGAAAAATACCTTACTGATGAAGTCATCACTTTTAAAGGTGTTTTGGAACTAAATGCGGATCCTTTAAAATTTCCGCTCACTCTTAGAAATGCAATAGAATGATGGCTTTAAAGCGTATTTTATTAAGTTTTGCTAGTGCACTATTACTAGGTACGGCATTTTATTATTCAGGACCCACTTCTACTGTACCAGTCTACGATTTATCCTTGCCTACAGTAAACACCTCCTTTGATGCGATTAACGATAGTCTACTACATTTTGATACTAATTTGAAAGTAGAACCTTGCGCTATAAGTACTGTAAACTGGTATGATAGCGTGGGGCAAACGGAATATGTCTTACTGTATTTACACGGTTTTAGCGCCACTCAACACGAAGGTGATTCAGTTCGATATTGGATTGCTAACAGATTACAAGCGAACGCATATTACCCTCGTATAGCTGGTCACGGATTGGAGGAGGAAGATTCGGTTCGTTATGCTACTTTCACTGCAACTGCTGCCTGGGAAAAGGCAAAGAAGGATTTTGCATTAGCAACTACACTGGGCAAGAAAGTCATCATTATGTCTTGTAGCACGGGTACTCCATTGGCCTTGAAACTGGCTGCTACATACCCAGAGAAAGTATACGCATTAGTGAATTACAGTCCTAACATAAGGCTGAATGATCCTTTAGCTGCGTTGGTTAATGATCCATGGGGACTGGAGTTACTAAAGTGGAGCTCAAGTCAAGCTTTTCGTGACCTTTCACCCCGTGAAGATGGAATAGTTGAAGACTGTAAACACCGCTCCTATTGTTGGGAAAGCGTCATTCAGATGCAATGGCTCTTAGAGACAACGATGATAGAATCAACCTTTAAGGCTGTAAGGGCACCTTCGCTGACCATGATGTGGAATGAATCCGATGAAGTAAGAGACAGAGTAGTCAGCGTTGAGAAAGCACAATGGATGCACGAAAACTTGGGATCTTCTGTGAAGCAATGGACCAATTGTGCTTGTAAAGACCATGTTATTCAAAATTATCAGACTAGTAAAGCAGTCGAACATGTCCTTGAAACGACTCACACCTTCTTAATGCAACTCGCTGAAGATGGTATTTGATTCACCTCAATGGCTATGGGCGACTGCTTTAGCACTTATCGTACCGATCATCCATTTATTAGGTCGACGAGCGATCCAGCCCGTTTCTATTCCCTCCTTAATGTGGCTGGACCAATTCAAAACTCAAGATCGCCGACGCAATAAGTTGAAAGAGTGGCTTCTAGTTTTACTTCGAATGCTTGTTATTTCCTTGTTCTTTTTTTCACTAGCTGGACCAAAAATTTCGAGTAAATCCACAAAACTTCTCTTCGATAATACTCCAGTGTTTTGGTCTCAAAAAGAGTCCTGGTTGCCTATGGCCCTTGATCTGCTACCAAAAGAAATGTATACGCTACATGTTAGAGGCGGTATATCATTAGGAACGTTTCGTTACGATGAATTAGAAGAGGCTCTTGAAGATTGGCCGCCTTCTTCCGCGCCTTTGCAGGATTTTGAGAAGGCTACTCTCATTTCTGCAGGCTTCACCAGTCTTCCAACGGGGGCTTCTCATTATTACCTTCCCAAGCGAAAGGCACTGTTCAATAGTTCCGTAGCTCTAGTGAACGAAAATACCCGAGAACAGACCTTTACCATCATCAACGGCCCACATAATGGCGGTTGGGAGTTGCGTGATTCAAGTAAATTATTATTGCAAGAATTCGATAGCATCGTGAGTATCCCCTGGTGGTCTATTCCTTCAGATGAATTGTTTTTGAGCTATACCGGGGATTCTATCATTGAAGATAATCGGCAAAAGCTCTATCGCCCTAGTCGGTTACCAATTATCGCAGTGAATGCAAAGGGCTCATCGAATCTAAGTGCATTACCTATAGATCAAAAATTGACATACACCAATGCGACTGATTTAGCGTCATTGCCGTTAAAAGCAATACTGGTATTAAATGGCTTTTCCTTTATACCTGATGTTATTACGAATGAAGATTACATAATTCTTCGTATCGCAGGTGCACCAACGAAAACATTAGAGGAAGAAGCATTACCCGTATTGGATGAGAACTTTTATAAAGACTATTTTATTGGGGCTTCGGAGCAAAACCGTTGGCCTAACCCTAGGCTTTGGAGCGGCGATAATATGACTCATTTACAGCCTTTTTTGCGTACTTCAGGAGGAATCGTTATTGCAGGTTGGCAGAAGATAGTTGATGGTCCAACGATTTATGAGCAGTCCTTTCCTATCGAAAATTCAGATCATCCGTATTATAGAGCCCTTTTGCAGTGGGCGTCTAGTCACCAATTGCAAAAGCATAAGGTGGAACTAATTAATTACGGCGATGATAAATATGATGCTAATGTGAGAAGATTAGAGGAAGATAAAGTCCAGTATTACAGCTGGTCTACAACGCCCACTAATACAAGAAGTTCTGTCCAATTTTGGTCGGAAAGTAAAATAGCTTTGGCACTTGCATTGTTTTGCGCACTAATTGCCCTTATTTTTGCTAAAATTTAATCGAGATGCAACTCCTCTTTAAAAATGCCTACGTAGTTGACTTTCAAAGTCCTTACCATTTACAAACCGTAGATATTTTAGTTGAAGGGTTCCAGATTATTTCTATCGGAGATCTCTCGTCTCTTACATGTCCAAACATTGATTTAGCAGGTGCAACATTAACCACAGGTTTTGCTGAATTGCATAGTGATCTCGGTGAGCCAGGCAACGAAGAATGTGAAACGCTAGATACCGGTGCTGCTGCTGCGGCATCAGGTGGTTTTACTGCTGTAGGAGTTGTAAGTAACGGTACTCCAGGAATAGAAAATAAAACTGGCGTCGAATTCATCCTTAGTAAAGGTGAAAGCACATCGGTAAATTTAGTCCCAATAGGTTCTGCAAGCAGAAATAGTAGTGGTCAGGAGATGAGCGATATGTATGATATGTTTCAGCACGGTACGGTCTTGTTTGGCGACTACAAACGCGGAATTCAAAATGCGAATCTCTTAAAACTTGCCCTCCTATATACTAAACCTTTTGGTCGCATTATGGTGCATCCTGAAGATTCGAATCTTGCGGCTAATGGTCAGGTAAGTGAAGGCGTTACGTCTACATACGTTGGACTTAAAGGCATTCCTGATTTAGCAGAATCTGTTCAGATAGATCGCGATTTGAAGCTATTAGAGTATACTCAAGGTAGTTTGCACATCGCAAGCGTCAGTACTGCAGAAGGTATTGACGCAATTCGTCAAGCGAAATCTAAGGGCTTAAATCTCACTTGTAGTGTGAATATTCATCATTTACTTTTTGATGAAACTGCAGTATCTACATATGACACAAACTTTAAAGTGGTTCCACCTCTGCGCACGAAGAACGATCAGCAAGCACTTTGGGCAGCCATAGAAGACGGAACGGTAGACTGTTTAGCAGTGGATCACTTACCTAAAGATATCGAACATAAAGCCTGTGAATTCGACAATGCGTCTTTTGGCATGGCGGGATTTGAAGGTTCACTAGTGCATCTTTTAGATACGAAAAAGCTGGATTGGCCCATTCTTCAGCAAGTATGTTCGGCTAATCCTAGAGCATTATTAGGATTACCGGAGCTTAAGATTGTAGAAGGCGGTATAGCAGAGTTCACCATACTGGATAAAAACGAATCTGACCTTACTGGATTTGCATCAAAGGCCTACAATAACCCTTTTAAGGGGACAACAACAGCGCATCGTGTTGTCGGTGTTTATGTTAATGGTAAATACCTAGGAAATTAGATATTCACAGGTATTCTGAGACCGTCGTAGCTCAGGTAGATACTTTCTGGTAATTCGCGCTCAACCTCTTCATGTTTACCCATGTAGTGGCTCATATGGATGAAATAAGTATGCTTAGCATTGATTCGTTTCGCCCATGCAATGGCTTGATCAAGATTGAAATGACTGTGATGGAGCTTTCTGTGCAGGGCATCTAAAATCAAATATTTCAATCCAACTAGTTGAAGCTCCGATTCATGTGGAATATCGTTCACATCCGTTAGATAGGCCACATCCCCTATTCTGTAGCCAAGGATGGGTAAATTTCCATGGTTCAAACCAATTGGGGTAATTTTAATTCCATTAATACTAAAGGTCTTACCCGCTTCAATAGGTGTCATTACGAAACGCGGTGCGCCTGGATATGGATGCTTTTCAAAGGCATAATGGAAGGCTTTCTTTACTCTGTTTAATACGCGCTGCTGACCATAAAGGGCCAATTCTTTATTGACACGAAATATGATGGGGCGTACATCATCTAATCCTGCAATATGGTCTTGATGCTCATGTGTGAAAAGAACAGCATCTATGTGTGTTAGCTTTTCGCGCAGCATTTGAAGACGAAAATCTGGGCCAGTATCAATCTGTAGCGAAAGCTCGGGAAAGCTTATGTGAACAGAGCTTCGAGTCCTATTATCGCGAGGATCTGCGCTATCGCAAACACTGCAATAACAACCTATCACCGGAACGCCTTGTGAAGTTCCAGAACCTAAAAATATCAATTCTCCTTTTTGGCTCATTCTTTGTAGGTTATTTAGCACCTTTTCATTCCGAAGGATGAAGACTAAATGTTACTTTTGTTTTAGTGATTAACCTATCAGCTATTCGCATGAATGACCGCGTCATCTTAACCACCGCCCAAAAGGCACTTAAAATTAATCTAAACTCAGAGATTTACGGCACATTCGCTGAAATTGGAGCGGGTCAAGAGACGGTGCGTGAGTTTTTTAGGGCCGGTGCAGCTTCAGGCACCATCGCTAAAGCAATGAGCGCCTACGATAAGGCTTTCTCTGATGACATCTACGGTATAGAAGAGGACAACAGATATGTTACCGAAAGTAGATTGCGTAAGATGCTAAAGCATGAGTATAATCTCATTGAAAAGCGATTAGATCGTAATCTACACCCGAATAAGACGTATTTCGCCTACGCCAATACAGTGGCAACCATAAACTTTGCAAAGACCTTTAAGGGTCACGGGTGGATGGGAATTCGTTTCCAAACTGAGGCCTCAAGAGAAACGAACGAAATCATTATTCATTTTAGACTCGGTGAAAACGAAGCTAAACACCAGCAAGAAACAGTCGGAAGACTAGGGACAAATCTTATATTCGGTGCTTATAACTACTATGATGATCCGAAGTTCTTCCTATCCACTCTTTACGACAACATTGATAAAGATGCGATAGAGATTGACCTAATCAATTTCTCAGGTCCTGATTTTGAATCTGTTGATAACAGATTGATGTCATTACAGTTGATTAAAAACGGCTACACAGAGGCTGTTATTTTTGGTCCTGAAGGAAATAATTTACTACCAGCGGAATTACTCTACAAGAAACATGTACTCGCAATGCGCGGCTCATTCCGACCCGTGACTCGTGTAAATATGGATATGATTAAACGGGGCTATGATCTTTTCGCAAATGATAAAAAAGTGAACCCGGATCGTACGGTTGTATTGTGGGAAATTACTTTAAATAACCTTTTAGCAGATGGCGAACTGGACGAACAAGACTTTCTTGATCGTGCTGAGATTCTTTGCAGTCTTGGTCAGACCGTTCTTATCTCGAACTATCAAGAATACTATAAGCTTGTAGATTACTTTGGTCGTTTTTCTAAAAAGCGTCAAGGACTGGTTATGGGGGTTAATAACCTGAGTGAGTTGTTTGATGAAAAATACTACCGTGATCTTCAAGGAGGAATTCTTGAGGCATTTGGTAGAATATTCTCAAAAGATTTAAAGATTCTGGTCTACCCTTTCCAAGAAAACGAAAATGCGAAGATTGCAAGAAAGGAAGACGCAGAAATACACCCTAGATTTAGACCTATTATAGATTATCTAAATTTTCATAACCGAATCATCGACATTAAAGAATTCGACGAAGACGTAAAAAATATTTTCTCACGTGAAGTACTTCGGAAAATACGATGTGGTGAAGAAGGTTGGGAAAGTTGTCTGCCGCAATATGTAGACCGGGTAATAAAGGAAAAAGAACTTTTCGGTTACGTGCCAAAGATACCTTAAGCGTTCGATAGTGCTTCTTTATACGTAGCGAGGCAACGTTCTCTCGCCCATTTGTGCTCGACAATAGGCTCAGGATATAGATGGGTACTTAGTTCTGGCACCCATCTCTTGACATAAGTCAAATCTTTATCGAATTTCTCCATTTGGGAAGTAGGATTGAACACACGAAAATATGGTGCAGCGTCTAAACCGCTACCGCTTGCCCATTGCCATCCACCAATATTACTTGCTAAATCAAAATCTAGCAGTTTTGCTGCAAAGTAAGCTTCTCCCCACCGCCAATCAATTAATAAGTGTTTGGTTAAAAAACTAGCGACAATCATACGAACACGATTGTGCATGAACCCGGTTGCGTTTAATTCTCGCATTCCGGCATCTACAATGGGATAGCCAGTCTTACCCTTACACCATGCTTTGAAGTGGTCTTCATTATTGGACCAAGGAATACGATCATATTTTGGTTTAATGGCTTTCGAACGACTCTCAGGAAAATAATAAAGCGCCATTTGGAAGAAATCTCGCCATATTAATTCATTCAAAAAGGTTTCATTAGTCCCTTCACTTGCCCTTGCCAAAGCTCGTATACTAACGGTACCAAACCTTAGGTGAATACCTAATCGGGTTGTACCCGTTTTTAGACCAGGAAAGTTTCTTGTTCTGTCGTAATTTGAAATAATATTTTTCGAAATACGAGCAGAAGGAATGGCTATAGATGTGGATTTAAATCCCAAAGATTCGAGTGAAATCAACGTGCTCTTTTCATCCGTCTGGAAAAATGAGTTAAAATAGTTTTGCGTTGGATAAGCTTTGAAATGATCGGAAGTACAGTTTTTCTTCCATGCTTTAGCATATGGACTGTAAACTAAATATGGAGTCCCATCTGCTTTTACCACCTCGTTTTTTTCAAAAATAACGTGGTCTTTTGCACCTATACAAGAGGCGTTTATAGTCTCGAAATACTCATATACCTCTTTGTCTCTTTCTCTTGCGTAGGGCTCATAGTCTCGATTAAAGTATAAAGCGGTCACCTCATACTGTGTACACAATGATTTTAATACATCCAGTGGCTTGTCATAAAAAACCAATAAGTCAGAACCTAGATCCTCTAACTGAATTTTTAGGTCTTTCAGCCTTTCATGCAGAAATGATACTCGCGCATCTTGAGTGTCTTCAAGTTTAGATAAGATGTTGGAATCAAAGATGAAAATAGGTACCACGGGCACACCACTTTTGAGTGCCTTGAAAAGGCTTGCATTATCTTCTAATCGTAAATCTCGTCTAAACCAAAAAAGGCAAATCTTTTGACTCATTTATTGAACAGCGTTAAGAAAGTATTGTCGCTGAAGTTCATCTTCAAAGGCCCCATGAAAAGCCATGGTAACTGTAGAGCTGCCCGCATCCTCAATGCCTCTGGTTTTTACACACATGTGATCTGCCTCAAGATAAACAGCGACACTAGGCGTTCCTAAGCCTTCCATTAGCGCTTCCGCAATTTGACGCGTAAGACGTTCTTGCACCTGTGGACGTTTGGAATAATGACGTACAATTCTATTTAGCTTTGAGAGCCCAACTACCTGTCCATTTGGGATATATGCTATATGACAACTTCCTAAGATTGGTACAAAATGGTGCTCGCAATGTGAATGAACCGTGATATTCTTTTCAATAAGCATGTCTTTATATTGATACTTATTATCGAACAGTTTCATTTCCGGTTTATTGCTCGGATTTAAACCTGCAAATGCTTCAGAAACGTACATTTTCGCAACTCTTAATGGTGTTCCGCGTAGGCTATCATCAGTTAGGTCTAAGCCTAATATCTGCATGATGTCTTCGAATTTTTCAGCGATCTGCGAAATCTTTTCTTCATCGCTCAAGTTGAACGCATCGGGACGAAGTGGTGTATCTATAGAGCTACCCATGTGATTGTCGAATAATTCGGCAAGTTCTTCCGTTGTATATTTTTGGTCGTGCTTTGTCATAATAGATTTATTCTCCGCAGTACTCAACAAAGTTTCTGGGGGTTTCATATAAAGTAACCTTTAAATCGAACGATGTGTTCAATTTTACACGTAATCTGTTCCAGATTACGTAGGCAATGTGCTCTGCTGTAGGGTTTAACGCTTTAAATTCAGCTACCTGTTCATTGAGATTTTTATGATCCATGTAGTCTTCAACTTCAACTTTAATGAGGTCAGCTAAAACCTTCATATCTATGAGATACCCTGTTTTTGGATCTACTTCACCAGTAACGCCTACGATTAATTCGTAATTGTGTCCATGGTAATAAGGATTGTTACATTTGCCAAAGAGTACCTCGTTTTCTTTTTCGGAGAGATTTGGTTCGTGTAAACGATGTGCAGCATTAAAGTGCGCTTTTCTATAAACCGTGATCTTCATTGTTCCAATAATTTAAAAATCGATCGTAAATGATTTTAAACCACTCTGTATATCGATCAGGGTTATTTTTCATGTCATTAGCTACCCACTCAACCGATTTCCAGTCGAAAGATTCAACTTCATCAGGGTTTACTTTAGGGTCTTCATTCCAGCGTGCAATAAGAACATGATCTAATTCGTGCTCAGTTAGATCATTATCCAGCTCAGCCTTATAGATGAAACTAAAGATGCGTTTAACATCGCATGTGAAGCCCATCTCTTCCATTAGTCTTCTTCTAGCAGCCTCTTCAACACTTTCACCCTCTCTAGGGTGCGAACAACAGGTGTTCGTCCAGAGTCCTCCACTGTGGTATTTATGCAAAGCTCTTCGCTGCAGTAATATTTCATTCTTGTCGTTCATGGCGAAGACAGAGAATGCACGATGCAATTTCGCCAATCGGTGCGCTTCCATTTTCTCCATCAGCCCTAGAGCATTGTCATGCTCGTCGACCAGGATAACTTGTTCAGCCATATTTTAGATCCAATTAATGGTATGTCTTACAAAACTACTTACGAATAGTCCGTATTTTCTTTTGTTTGAGATTCTTACACGTTGACTTAAAATGATGTCACAATGTGTTTTCTTAATCTTTTTGAAGAGGCTGTAATAATAAACATAGGCGATATAGACTCCAAAGCGAGCACCTTTCGGCAACTGCTTTATACCCTCATATCCAGCCATGAAATCAATATCGATATCTGCTTCAATTTCCGTTTTTACGGTCTCATTAAAATTGTTCAAGTCTACACCTGGAAAGTATGTCCGACCTAATTTCTTATAATCGGCATGCAAATCGCGAAGGAAATTAATCTTTTGGAATGCACTACCTAACTGCATCGCAGGCTTTTTCAATATCTGGTAGCGTTCTTCGCTTCCATCCACAAATACTTTCAAACACATAAGACCTACAACCTCCGCAGAGCCTAATATGTAAGCTTTATACCCGGCTTCGTCGTAATCATTCTTATAAAGGTCCATTTCCATAGACTTTAAGAAAGTTTCAATTAAATCACGATCAATTTCGAAGGTATTCACGACTTGTTGAAAGCTGTTCAGGATAGGATTTAAACTGATTTTTTCGTCTAAAGCTAAATGTCTGTCTTTCCAAAAACGCTCCAAGAGTTCTTTTTGAGGATAACCTTCAAAAGAGTCAACGATTTCGTCTGCAAAACGCACAAATCCATAAATCGCATAAATCGGGTCATGATATTTTTTATCTAAACCTAGAATACCGAGCGAAAAGGAGGTCGAATACGCCTTAGTAGTCATTCTACTTGCTCTAATACTTACGCTGTCGAATAATGCCTTCATATCGCTTTCTTTAAAGAATAATCCTTGACAATTTCACCACAGACCACTTCACCGCTAATGAGCGAAGGCGGAACTCCTGGTCCCGGTGTGGTCAATTGGCCAGCGAAATATAGGTTTGCTACCTTTTTGCTTTTTAGCCTTGGTTTAAAAATGGCTGTTTGGTCTAACGTATTCGCTAATCCGTAAGCGTTGCCTTTAAAACTGTTGTATTCACTTTTGAAATCACTATACGCAAAACTACGTTTAACGATGACTCGTTCTCTTATTGATTCTCCAGTGTACCCTTCAAGTCGGTCCATCATTAAATTGTAATACTTCTCTCTAACTTCCTCGCTATCACCCGCTAACCCTGGTGCGGTAGGCATCAGTAAGAACATATTTTCGCATCCATTCGGCGCTATAGAAGAATCCGTTTTAGTAGGAGCACTTGCATAAAAAAGTGGCTTAGTCGGCCACGATGGGTCGGTGTAGATTTCATGAGCATGTTGATCTAATTCATAGTCGAAGAACAAATTATGATGCAACACATTTGACACTCTTCCTTTGATACCTAAATAAAATAAAAGTGAAGATGGTGCCATTTTACGTTTCTCCCAATATTGAGGGGTATACTCTCTATACTCAGGACTGCTTATGTTTTGATCGATATGATGATAATCTGCCCCTCCTACCACAATATCAGCTGTGAAGCTTCCACCTTTTGTCAAAACACTGATGATTTTGTTGTTTGCGTACTTGAAACCAGTTACTTCCGTGCTGGTTCTGAATTTTACGCCTTGTTCTTTTGCAACATTTACCATGCCTTCAATAATCTTGTTCATACCCCCCATAGGGTACCAAGTACCAAGGGACATGTCAGCATAATTCATCAAACTGTAGAGTGCAGGTGTGTTTTGCGGTAAAGCACCTAGGAATAATACAGGGAATTCGAGGATTGCTTTTAATTTAGGATGCGTACTTACTTCTGCAACATGCTTACGAATGTCCTTAAGCATATCCAATTGGAAAATACCTTTAACAATTCTGAAATCCATGAATTCTGTAAGTGAACGGCCTGGTTTAAAAACCAAGTCTTGAATACCCACTTTATACTTGTATTCTGCTTGCTTGAGAAACTTACGTAAACGCAGTCCTGATCCCGGATCAAGCTTGTCGAACATTGCTTCAAGCTCTTCCATGTCGGGACTTTGATCTTCCTGATCTTCAGGACCGTAAACTACCCTGTATGAAGGATCTAGACGAACAAGATTGTACAGGTCCGAAATCTCTTTGCCGAATGAAGCAAAGTATCTTTCGAATACATCTGGCATCCAATACCAGCTAGGCCCCATATCAAACTTAAAGCCTTCTTTTTCCCAACAACGGGCTCTACCCCCTAATTGGCTGTTTTTTTCAAGAATGGTGACATCATAACCTTCTTTGGCGAGAAAGGATGCTGCACTAAGCCCGGCAAAGCCAGAGCCTATTACTATTACTGATTTCATTAGAACGATTTAGGCGGTTGTAGGTTAGTGACGCTGGTCGGCAAGCTTTTCCATCATCTTTTTACGGGCTAAGAAGATACGAGATTTAACGGTCCCTAGAGGAATATTAAAATGCTCAGCTATTTCCTCATATTTAAAGCCTTCGTAGTGCATGAAAAATGCTTCTGTGTAATGCTTCTCTATGGTACCAATTTGATCCATTATGTACTGGTTGTCAACGTTGGCATCCGTTAAGGTAGTTTTACCTGCCTCTCTAGAATTTAAAAAGAATTGCCCCTCCGTTTCATCCACAAACGTGTTTTGTTGCTTCTTGCGGCGATAGTTATTAATGAATGTATTCTTCATTATAGTATATAACCATCCCTTTAGGTTGGTACCGGTAGCAAACTTGTCTTTATTCTTCAGGGCTTTGTAATACGTATCTTGAAGAAGGTCGTCAGCATCATCACGTCGCTTGGTTAGCTTCATAGCTAGTTGACTAAGGAAGTCGTGCTCGCGATCAATGAGTAATCCAAATTCAGCAGTTGACATAATACAATTGTTTAACGTTTGTTTGGTAAAGTTAAACAACGTGTTTGAACAATTTGTATAATCTTTTGAGAAATTTATTAAACAAAGTGAAGTTTTTTAAGACAACCCTTCGCTCAATTCCTTTAAAGTCCCGTAAATGTTGACGTTGGTGAATTCGCGCTCAGGCGAAAATTCCGAAAAAATATACCCTGTTAGGTGTACTTGGATGCCTTTATGAACAATAAGTTCCTCTAATTCGTCCAAATAATTAGCCAATTCTGGCAATTCTGGATGCGTAGTAAAACTACTAATGAGGTGATCGACAGGCTGATTATCTAATAAATCGGTTAAATACTCTTTAGGGAGACTCTGTCCTAAATAATATACTTGCTCTCCCCTTTCTTTCAAGATGTAAGCGAGGTACAAGACTCCAATCTCATGCAATTCATTCGCAGGAAGAAAAATAGCATATTTACCGTTATTCTCGTTCGCAATAGCCGGTAGGGCATCAATGGCAGCATATATTTTTTGCCGTATCAACGATGAAACAAAATGTTCTTGAGAAATACCCACGCTTCCTGAAAGCCAAAGCTTACCCAATTCTTGTATGTAATCCCCGATTACATCTCTATACGTCGCATGTACCCCGTATTTATCTATACAATGGTCCATTATCGCTTCGAATCTCTTTATATCAAAGCCTAGCGTGGCCAATTTGAGCTCATTTAACTCATAAGTAAAGTTACCCTCGTATGGACTCGCTTCTAAGGCGAGGTCCGCTAACTCATCTGGGGAGTGTTTTGATATCTTACCAATCTTCCATCCAGCACCGAGAAGCACGGATGTGTTTAGAATTACGCGCAAATCGTGGTCGCCGTAATAACGTATGTTCGTTGCAGTCCGTTTAGGCTCTATAAGCTTGTACCGTTGCTCCCATGCACGTATCGTGTGAGCCTTGATACCACTTAGTTGTTCCAAATCTTTGATTGAATACTTACTTTCCACAACATGCTAACCTTAGAAAAGATATATTGTTTAACAAAAACAGTGCGAGTATAATAAATAACCACTAAATCCTCGAAGAAACCTTTGGTATATTTGCCGTTCAAAAACCTGAACATGGCCTTCGAAAAAGAAATTAGAAAGCGCAGAACCTTCGGTATCATTTCCCACCCTGATGCTGGGAAGACTACTTTAACGGAAAAACTATTGCTTTTTGGAGGTGCAATCCAGGAAGCGGGAGCCGTTAAAAGTAATAAGGTCAAAAAAGCGGCTACCTCTGATTTCATGGAGATTGAAAAGCAGCGCGGTATATCCGTTGCAACCTCCGTCATGGGGTTTTACTATAAGGATAAGAAAATCAACATTCTTGATACACCCGGTCACCAGGATTTTGCTGAGGATACCTACCGTACCCTCACAGCCTGTGATAGCGTTATTGTTGTTATTGATGTTGCAAAAGGTGTAGAAGCGCAGACGGAAAAATTGGTAAAGGTTTGTCGCATGCGCGACACTCCTATTATAGTTTTTATCAATAAACTAGACCGTGAGGGGAAAGACGGATTTGATCTCCTAGATGAAGTTGAGCAAAAATTAGGGTTAACCTTGTGTCCACTGTCTTGGCCTGTTGGTATGGGGCAACGCTTTCAGGGGGTATACAATATGTGGGAGAAGAATCTCCATTTGTATTCAGGTGATAACAAACAAAAGATTTCCGAGGGTACTTCTGTAGAAGACATTAATGACCCTATGCTGGAACAGCGAGTAGGCGATGAAGCTGCGCTCGAGCTAAGAAATGATCTTGAATTACTCGAAGCTGTATATCCGCAGTTTGATCATGATGCTTATTTACAGGGAGCTCAATGTCCTGTGTTTTTTGGTTCGGCATTAAATAACTTCGGTGTACGCGAACTTTTAGATTGCTTTCAAGAAATCGCTCCCGAACCTCAAGCGAAGGAAGCCGAAGAACGTATTGTGGAGCCTAATGAAAACCAATTTTCAGGATTCGTATTTAAGATTCACGCCAATATTGATCCGAATCATCGCAATAGAATTGCCTTCTTAAAGGTCGTTAGCGGGAAATTTGAGCGAAATAAGACATACGTACATACAAGAACAGGCAAAACTTTTAGAGTAAGTGCTCCTACTGCATTCATGGCCTCAAAGAAGAGTACGATAGAAGAAGCATTTCCTGGAGATATTATTGGCATCCCGGATAACGGCTCATTCAGGATAGGCGACACAATGTCTGAAAAGGAGTCCTTACATTATATGGGTATTCCTTCATTCTCCCCGGAACACTTTAGGTTTATCAATAATGCCGACCCCTTAAAGGCCAAGCAACTGAATAAGGGGGTTGACCAATTGATGGACGAAGGCGTTGCGCAACTTTTCACTTTGAAACAGAATAATCGAAAAATTATAGGAACTGTTGGTGCGCTTCAATATGAGGTTATTCAATATCGTTTAGAGCACGAATACAATGCCAAATGTACCTATGAGAACTTCCCTGCCTTTAAAGCCTGTTGGATCGAGAGTCACGACGATGCGCAACTTCAAGAGTTTAGTATCCTAAAGCAGCGCTACCTGGCTGAAGATAAATTCGGTCGGCTTGTATTTTTAGCGGATTCTCAATTTTCGCTTCAAATGGCTCAGGATAAATTTGACAAGATCACCTTCCATTTAAAAAGCGAGTTTTAAATGAGTCACATCATTAATTACCGGTTGAACCAATTTTCTTGGGCCATCGCTGCGGTACTCCTTTTGCCATTGCTTTTCACACAAGGAATGTTCTTCGATGGATTAACCTTCGCTTCTATTGCAAGAAATTTAAACGAAGGTGTGGGTCAGTTTTGGTCACCTCAATACACCCCTTTTGTTCATCCTGAGTACTTCGAACATCCCCCGTTCTCATTTGCAATACATTCCGTTTTCTATAGACTGTTTGGAGATCAAGCGTGGGTAGATCGCTTTTACGCATATACCCTCTACGGATTTAGTATTTTAATGATACGCCGGATTTGGGCTTTACTTATTCCATCGGCACATAGAAGCTGGATACCGCAGTTGCTTTGGACACTTACACCTTCTGTATTATGGGTACACCAAAACAACCTTTTGGAAGCACCTTTAAATGCAGCAGTTTTAGCGGTAGTATGGCTACTCATTGAAGGTACATGGAAAAAGAATTACCTCTGGAGTGCATTGGCTGGGGTGTTGTTTTTTCTTGCTCTAGGCATTAAAGGACCTGTGGCGCTTTTTCCGCTAATGGTGCTGCCTTTTGTTGCAGTGTTATTCAAAGAATTTAGAGCGAATGCACTGATTTCAATGGTGGTCATGGTATTGAGCAGCAGCGTTCTTTTTAGCTATTTCTATACCTATGAGCCTGACTTTGCAAAATTCTTTGAAGGTTATATTAATCAACAACTATTGCCTTCATTGCGTGGACTCAGAGGGGCCGAGAGTTCGGTGTTTTTAAGTTTAGGTGAACTGGCAAAACAATTAGTACTTCCAGTTTTGGTTTTGATTGTTCTGGCTTGGAGACGCGGTAGAAGCTATCCTTTACGCAGAGAAAGTATCTTAATGTTCTGTATTGCCTTTAGCGCAACCGTCCCCTTCCTGTTCTTACACCGCCAGGAGCACTACTATTTCATGCCTTCTATGGCATTTTGGATGCTTGCCTTTGGTATGCTTTATGAACAAGCGCCATGGCCTTGGGGTATTAATCGTAAAAGGTGGGTGAAGTATATTTCATTGATGAATTTGGGATTATGGTCTATTGCCATCATTCTTACCCTCTATTTCAGCAAGTCTCCATCACGAGATAAGCATACCATCAAGGCGTACAGTAGTATCGCGAACGACCTAGATCTACAGGTCATTCAGGTATATGATTTGAATGAATTCTGGAAGGATAATGCGATTGCATCTAGATACAATAAGCTTTATCTAACTGAAAATGAGCAGCCCTATCTAATCACACGTTTAAATTACCCCGCGCCTCAAGGTTTTACTGTAGAGATGGTCTTCGAAAAAGCAGAACTTGTGCTGTACAAAAAAGCCACTCCCTAGTTGGGAGTGGCTTTTGATATGAAAGAACGAGTAAGTTATTCTTCTTCTGGTTCTCCTTCCATGAATTGCGCCATCACTAGGTCGCTAACACCCATGTTAGAGAAGCCGCCATCATTATATAAATTTTGCATTGTAACACGCTTCGTAAGATCGGAGAACATTGCTACAATGTAATTCGCGCAGTCTTCGGCAGTAGCGTTGCCTAGTGGCGACATTTTCTCTGCATAGGCTATAAATCCACCAAATCCTTTCACACCTGATCCCGCTGTAGTTGGTGTTGGACTCTGAGATATAGTATTAACGCGTACATTATTACGAACACCCCAGTGGTAACCAAAGCTGCGTGCAATACTTTCCAGGTAGCTCTTGTTATCCGCCATATCATTATAGTCAGGGAATGTGCGTTGTGCTGCCATATAGGTTAACCCTAAAATAGAACCCCATTCGCTCATTGCATCGTGGTTCCAAGCGCTTTGCATCACTTTATGAAAGCTAACAGCACTTACGTCCCAGCCTTTTTGGAGCCAATCGTAGTTCAATTCTGTGTAGTGCTTCCCTTTGCGAACGTTTACACTCATCCCTATACTGTGAAGGATAAAATCAATTTTACCCCCGAAATGTTCCACAGCACCGGTGATTAACTTATCCAGGTCCTCCATACTAGTGGCATCGGCCGCTATTATAGGGGCGTCAATTGCTTCAGCTAGATGGTTTAATTCGCCCATGCGCATAGCTATAGGAGCATTAGTCAATACTACTTTTCCACCCTGCGCGTGGATTGCTTCTGCTGCTTTCCAAGCAATAGAATCTGCATTTAAAGCGCCAAATACAATACCGCATTTGCCACTGAGTAATCCGTTTGACATATTCTTGTGTTTGTTATAGACTGCTAAAATAGGTTTTACCTAGCTTTCAACAAGGCTTCTGCCTGATTCTTCGCCGCTTGAGTGATTTTAGCTCCGCTCAGCATTCGAGCAAGCTCGTCTAAACGTGATTCATCAGACAAAATAGTAACGCTACTTTCTGTAGTGGTATCCGTGGATGACTTGGAAATCAACCAGTGCGTATTGCCTTTAGACGCCACTTGAGGTAAATGAGTAATGGTTATAATTTGCTGATTTTTAGCTAATTCAGACATGAGGTTGCCCACTTTTTCTGCGGTTGCACCACTTATACCCGTATCTATTTCATCAAAAACCTGACAACTTAAAGTGATGTGTTTACCTAAAGCTGCCTTCAGCGCTAATTTCACTCTACTTTGTTCTCCACCAGAAGCTACTTTATTCAATGGCTCAAGCGGGCTACCAGGATTTGCACTAAACATGAATAAGGGCTTATATAAACCTATAGATGCTGGGGCTTGCTCTTGCCACATCAACTCAATTTTCGCCTTTGGTAGATCTACATCGCTTAAATAAACGATAAGCGCATTTTGAATGTATTGCGTGGACTCCAATCGTTTGGCATGAAGCTTAGTCCCAGCAGTTTTTAATGAACCCTCAAGCTTTATTTGTTCAGCTTGCAAATTCTTGAGTAAAGAATCTTTATCCTTAATAGATTTTATCTGAGTTCCTAGAGCATCAAATTTCGCTACCAAAGCATCCGCATCTAAAACGCGGTGTTTTCGTATTAAACTATCTATTTGATGCTTTCTATCTATTAATGCATCTACATCAACGGTAAGTTCAGCGGCTGCTATGCTGTCTAGTATTTCACGCTCTATGGATTGTGTCTTTGAGATGATTACAAGCAATTTCTCTAATAATCCCTCTACAGATGCCTCGTTTGATGCGAGTCGAGCCAACTTTGACTCAACAGTAAATAATTGATCTAAAAGTTGTGAATTGCCCCCAATGAGTTCTGCTAATTCATTGAATTGCTCGTTGAAGTCGCTAGCGTTTTTATTCAAACGAACCAATTCTTCAATCTCCTCGTATTCACCTTGTTTCACATTCACTTTATCTAGCTCATGGTATAAAAACTCGAGGTAATCCAAATCACTAGTATCGGCTTGTTCGATCAGTACCTTTTGTTTATTAAGAACGGCCATTAAAGTATCGTATATCCTACTGTACTCCTCACGCTCCACTTCAGCTAGAACAAAAGAATCAATCAATTCAATTTGTTTTACAACATCGGTAAGTAATCCGGAATCACTCTGACTGTTAATATCGATAAATTGGCCTGCGAAATAAGCTAAATCGCTACTTTTAACTGGTGTATCGTTAATAAATGCTCTCGACTTACCGCTAGGCAATAATTCGCGGCGAAAAACACTATGCGTATCATAGTCGATATCCTTTGATTGAAATTCAGCTTCTAGATATTTAGGTAAGACCAACTCTAGTTCAATAATGGCCTTAGTACTTTTATCTTTTAGCACTGCTTTTGCAGAAAGTCTTTGGCCTAAAGCAGCTTCGAGCGCCCCTAGTAAAATACTTTTACCAGCGCCTGTCTCACCCGTCATAGCAGTCATCCCTGAAAGTATAGGTAGATCCAACTGATCAATCAGTATAAAGTTCTGTATTCTAAGTCGCTTTAGCATTACTTTCCTCCTAATTCGCTGTAGCTGCTCGCGTGGGTGCGGTCCAATTCTTCTAAAGTAATCTGTAGCGTTTTTGTATCCACGCCGAGCGCAGCAGATTCGGAATAAAGGGATAAAATCTCTGTATTCTTTGCGTCGAAGAACAGGTTCAATAAATAACTATTCGGACGCTTTTGATTGGGTCCTTCCAGTGCTTTCAAACTAGAAGCAATCGTCTCTAAAGACTGCTTATGATTCTCTGCTAGATACATACGATCTAATCCCTGTCTGTGGTACATATATAAGGTGGTTTTCACGGGCTCAAAAACGGGGCTCATCAAAGCATCTGTGATCCAGAACCTGTTTTTAGTACCATCAAAACTTTTCCATCCACTTGCGCCACCGCTGCTTTGCGCTGTCGTAACTATGTTCTGTGCTATTGCAAATTCATCATCTCCACCGTTTGCTTTAAACGTGCAACGGTCTAGACCGATGATGGTGTAGGCATAAAAAGCCAAGATAGAGCTGAGATTGGTGGTATAGGTATTCTGTTGAAAGTCTATGGGTTCATTTTCTTGGTAGCTAAAGACAACGTCTTTATCTAGCACTTTAAATACAGGAGAATTGTAATTGCTATTATATACAGGTCTAGAATACTGCACTTGCATAGTGGCATCAAACCTGTTCCCGCTCAAACTATTAACGGTCATAATATAGTTACATTCGATGCGCTCTTCGTCGCTGTATTTATGATCTGTAAAGGCATAACCATTGAGAAAATTTTCCATAGACGTTTCAAGGGTTTGGAAAATATCCTTGTTAGTCGCTTGCACTTCTGGGCTTAGAACTTTAACCGTAGCACGAAGTTCTTGTCCCATACTTTGAAGGGAGATTAATGTAAATAGGATAACAAGTGTGAGGATGCTCTTTTTCATACCCATTCAAATTTGTTGAGTACCGCATTGAGCAGTTGATGACCTAATTCACTTTTATCAAGGAGCGGAAAGGATTGCTGCTCTCCGTCTTGGTAAAATACTTCTACGGCATTGGTGTTTGATTCGAATCCAGTTGTCGAGCTTAATGTATTTAACACGATAGCATCTGCATTTTTCTTCACCAACTTATCCTTCGCATATCCTACTCCGTCATTTGTTTCTAACGCAAAGCCTACCAGTTTTTGATTCCTTTTCTTGGCCTTTCCCAAGGTTGCGAGAATATCTGGCGTTTCTTCAAGGTCAATAGTCATGCTCCCCATGATAGTGGTCTTCTTTAGTTTCTTGTCCGCAGTAGTCGTTGGGACAAAATCGCTCACGGCTGCCGTACATATAGTTAAAACGGAAGATGGATAATATTCTTGCATGGCTGTTAACATCTCTTTTGCGCTAACAACGCGAACCACGTTCAGACCACTCAAGTCTAATGGGTAATGTGTAGGTCCTAAAACCACCGTGACCGATGCACCTAAAGAGCGTGCTGCCTGGGCTAAGGCCATGCCCATTTGACCGGTACTATTGTTACCCAGATACCGAACAGGATCGATGTGCTCATGAGTTGGACCAGCATTAATGAGGACATTCTTACCGTGTAAGGGAAGTTGTTTCAAAAGTTGCGCCGAAATAAATTGACAAATGGCCTCAGGCTCTGCCATTCGTCCCTGTCCTACTAGCCCACTGGCTAATTCACCATGCTCCGCAGGTATCACGGTTACACCTCTCTTGGTTAACTCTTCAAGGTTAGCACGAGTAGCTTCATTTTTATACATGTCCAGATCCATAGCAGGAGCAACATAAACGGGACACTTTGCACTCATGTAAACTGCAGAGAGCAAATCATCGCAAGCTCCTGTGACCAGTTTTGAAAGTGTATTGCTTGAAGCAGGTGCGATAATCATCAGATCAGCCCATAGACCGAGGTCTACATGGTTGTTCCATACCCCATATTTTTCCTCTTCTTCGTCGAGAAAAGTACTGTACACAGGACGTGTACTCAGGGTAGAAAGCGTTAATGGGGTGATGAAATCCTTTGCAGCAGTGGTCATCACTACCTGAACTTCAGCACCCCATTTTATGAGTTCACGAACTAAAAAGGCGCTCTTGTACGCTGCAATACTACCGGAAACTCCAAGCAGCACCTTTCGCTGGTACAAAGGCCCAATTTCCACGTTCTATTTCTCTTCTTCGTTTTCTTTGCGGTAGTAGATACGATCTTCTAACCACTCTTGCAGCGCCATTGCAGTTGGCTTTGGCAAACTTTCGTAGAACTTACTGACTTCAATTTGCTCCTTATTTTCAAAAATCTCTTCTAGAGATTCTGTAGAAGAAGCAAACTCCTGAAGTTTTGCGTGCAACTCTTCGCGCGTAATGTCATTTATTTGTTCCGCACGTTTTGAAATAATAGTCAATGCTTCATAGATATTATCCGTAGGTGCATCAATCGCATTGGTGTTGTGCGTGCGGGTGTTCTTGTCCGCTTGCATTTTTTTATAATCCATAGGAAATCAGGAATTTAATGTATCAATTTACGTAAATCTTCGAGGCGCCCACTATTCGGAAACGCTTCTTCAAAATCATTTAATGCAGTCTTCGCCTCTGTAAATCGCTCGTTTTGAAGCGATTCTAAACTATTGTTTGCCAATTTAAACGCAGCTAATGTTTTGTAATACAGTGCATCCTCACGGTATGGTGTATCAGGATATTCACTTACTGTAGTTGTAAACGCAGTCATTGCAGCTTTGTACTGTCGGGTTTTGAAATATTGATAAGCTATTTCATAACTCTTGAGTTCCAACTTACTTCTTAGCTCCTCCATGTAGTTATTACAGTCCTCTAGCTTATCTGAATTTGGGTGTGTATTGATGTACAACTGTATTTCATTGATGGCTTTAAAAGTATAGGCCTGATCTAGGCTGTGTTTAGGTGCCTCTAAATAGTAACAATATGCGGTGAGGTATGCTGCTTCATCTGCTTGTTCATTCTGAGGGAACGTCTTGTAAAAGTTCTTGAAATGGTAACCAGCGAGAATATAGTTCTTTTGTAAATACAAGGTGTGTGCATAATAAAAATAGACCTCCTGCGCCTTATGAGTACCACGGTACAGTGCGATTAATTCATCAAAGATTGGGTAGGCCTTATTATATTCTCCTGCATCGTAGTATTCTACGGCTTTCGAGAATTTATAATCAAGGTCTTTGCTCTTTAGAACCTCCTGATATTCGCCACAACTCGTTAAAAATAGTGCGAACAATATGTATGTTGCTAGTCTAATTAATTTCATGAACGGGCAAAGATACGATTTTTAGTGAAGTTGGAGAGCGGAAATCTCGCTCAAAGTCATACCATTATTAGTGTTGTCTAAAATACACGGAACCAACTCTTCTGTGAAGCCCGGCCAAGGTCTTTTAACAGAATTTTCTAATTAAAATTGGAACGCTATTGTATGATCGTCACTTTCTTCCAAATAGTTAGAAGATTAAAAGACTGAGTTAAACTGACTTAGTATAAGACCAAGGATTTAATGAACAACGAATTAGGACAGGTTAAGAATTTCTAAACTCGCAGCTAATGTATTCTTGAGATCATCCGAGGCTTCTACTAGAGGCAGGCGTACAGTAGCGTGTGTGATGCCTCTTGCTTCTAATAGTGCTTTTATACCGGCGGGGTTACCTTCCTCAAACAATTGGTTTGTTAAGTCATAAATACTTAAATGAGCGTCACGAGCTTCGTTCCACCGTCCCTCGTTCATATGTTTAAACATAGCGCAAAAGACTTCAGGTACTCCTTGTCCACTTACTGAAATTACACCATCTGCACCCAAGGCCATCATTGCAAACGTGAGGTTGTCATCTCCAGATAGTACTTGGAACTCTACAGGTCTTTCGAGCAATATTTCCGTGATTTGATCCAGGTTGCCACTAGCCTCTTTAATAGCTACGATATTGCCAAAATCCTTGGCAAGGCGAATGGTGGTTTGTGCACTGATATTACTGCTGGTCCTTCCAGGAACGTTATACACGATTATTGGTAAATGGCTTGCAGCGCTTAGGGCGGCATAGTGCTGGTAAATTCCTTCTTGAGAGGGTTTATTGTAGTAAGGACTAGCACTGAGTATGGCCGAAACACCTTCCGTATCGAAAGCGTTTAACTCCTCAACCAAGGCATTTGTATTATTTCCGCCGATACCGAAAATAATGGGAATCCTGCCAGCAGTAATTTTTAGTACAAACTGCAGAATACGTTGCTTTTCACCAGCAGTTAAGACTGGGTTTTCTGCAGTAGTGCCATTAACAACAAAATAGTTCACTCCATTCGAAATACAGTGTTCTAACAATCGCTCTAGTGCTGAGTAATCCACAGTTTGGCTATCATCACGATGAAATGGGGTAATCAGTGCTACACCGACTCCAGAAAGATCTATTTTATTCATTTGTAGTCATCACTTTAAGCATGTTTTTTAGCATTTCTAATTGTTCCTTGAGGGATACATTTGGATTAGTAATGCTCAAATCAGCATTATTATAGGTTCCGCACAAATCTACCCTAATGTCGTAGCTTCTTGAGTACCAATACCAAGTTAAATTTGCTGGATTTTGTTCAAGATTTAATAAGATGTGGTTATCACCCGGCTCAGGAATTAATCGTTTCGGTTCTCCTTTAAAGTTAAGATCGTCTTTATACAAGTGAGAAGTCTTTACTACTTCACCTTTCGGCCTCTTCATATCCTCGTAATAGATGTAATCAACAGCGGTAAAGTGTTGTTTTACCGTAGCGATTAGATTCATATCTGCAGTTAAAACAGTCACCTTTGGAGCAGAATTTTTAAGTGAGAGTTTACTAGTAGCTGCATTTCTTAGTCCACGACTCCAATAGATTTCTTTGATCCATCTCATAGATTAAGTAAGGTACGAACCTCCGTTTCGTTTAAAATCGGCACATTGAGATTTGTAGCTTTTTTAAGCTTTGCCGGACCCATGCCCTCGCCTGCGAAAATGAAATCCGTTTTACTACTTATGCTGCTTACGTTCAATCCGCCAAGTGTTTCGATAAGTGCTTTAAGTTCATTTCGACTTATACTATCGAAGACCCCACTGACTACAATTTTTTTTCCCGTTATGGCCGAATCCGTGGCGTGGTCTTGAATCTCAGCCTCGAACTGAAGACCATAATCTTGAAGTCGCTGTATTTCAGAAATTCGTTCCGGTATTTGAAAAGTAGCTAACAACTGATCCGCAATAACTTCCCCGATTTCTTCTGCTGCTAATAGCTCCTCTTTATCCGCTGTCATGAGTGCATCCATGGATTTAAAGTGACGAACGAGCTTTTTCGCCACGGTAGCCCCAACGTGACGAATGCCCATCGCAAATAAAACGCGCTCAAACGGTTGCTGCTTAGACGCTTCAATACCGTTAAGTATATTCAATACACTCTTTTCTTTGAATCCATCTAATCGGATAAGGTCACCAAAGGTTAGTTCATAAAGGTCTGCTGGTGTTTTGACCAATTCAGTATTCACTAGTAATGCTACTGTTTCAGAGCCAATACCCATGATATCCATGGCCTTACGAGCAATAAAATGGTCTATTCTCCCGCTAATTTGGGGCTCGCAACCGTCCTCATTGACACAATAATGCTGTGCTTCTCCTTCAAGTCTTGAAAGCGGTGTATGACATTCTGGACAGTTTGATACGAATACCACACGTTGAGCAGATTCTTCTCTTTGGTCGACATTCACCCCTACTACCTTGGGGATAATCTCTCCACCTTTCTCTACGTAAACCGTATCCCCGAAATGCAGATCTAACGCGGCAATCTGGTCTTCATTATGCAAGGAAGCCCTCTTTACGGTAGTTCCACCTAACCAGACCGGTTTCAGATTTGCAACCGGTGTAATGGCACCCGTTCTGCCAACTTGATACGTCACAGAATCAAGAACAGTTGGCATTCGTTCGGCCTTAAATTTAAAGGCGGTAGCCCATCGAGGACTTTTCGCTGTAAAGCCCAGATCTTCTTGTGCCTTGTAGCTATTGACTTTAATCACTACCCCATCAATGTCAAACGGTAGGTCATTACGCGCAGTATCCCAGTATTCCACGAAGCTCATAATGCTTTCAATACCGTCACAATTGGCAATGTACCGATCTTCAGTTTTGGGGATTTTAAAACCTAATTTCCCGGCAAGGGCTATGCTTTCGCTGTGATTTGATGCTAGAATACCCTCAGGTAGAACGTAATATAGATAGGCGTCTAAACCTCTTTTTGCAACCTCACCGCTGTCTTGAAGCTTTAAGGTACCTGATGCACAATTTCTTGGGTTTGCAAAGAGTGCAAGCCCATCTTTTTTTCGCTGCTCATTTAAAGACTCAAAACGGACATGAGGAAGTACAATTTCGCCTCGAATTTCGAAATCTTTAGGGAACGGGGGATTGAGCTGTAATGGTATGCTCCTTATCGTACGTATATTAGTGGTGATGTCATCCCCTTGCGTGCCATCTCCCCTAGTTACAGCTCGGGTTAATGCACCATTTACGTATTGAATACCTATAGCGACACCATCATATTTTAATTCGCATACGAAAGTCGCTTCTGGCGCTAATTTTTGCACGCGTATGATCCATTCCTGCAATTCCTCGAGACTGTAGGTGTTGCCGAGCGATAGCATCGGAAAACGATGGTCCACAGTCTCAAAGTTTTTCGTCACCTCTCCTCCGACTCGAACGGTGGGACTGTTTGGGTCGAAAAATTCTGGATAGACAGCCTCCAATTGCTCTAGTTTCTTAAGCAATTGATCAAAATCGTAATCACTAATTACAGGAGCATCAAGGGTATAATACCGATGGTTGTGCTCGTGTAACTCAGTGCGCAGGCGTTCTAATTCAATCTGTACGTCCATATCTAGCAAATAGCATTCGGTCTTTGCCCTGCAAATCCTGTATTAATTTAACTTCTTTTGCGCAATGTTTGACACCAAGCAGCTTCATTTCTTCACCAAAGAGATGATGGATTTCAAAAGCCAGCCAACCCCTTCTGTTCATGAAGATTTTCTTACCTAATGCAAAAATAGCATCGTAGAAAAGCAGTGGCTTATTATCAGGAACAAAGAGTGCTCCTTCCGGTTCATACGCCATCACATGTTCCTCCATATCCTTGCATTCCGAAACAGGAATATAGGGAGGGTTGCTCACTATTATATCGGCCGATTCGAAAGAATAGTCAAAAAGGTCTGCAACGATAAAATTTACATCCAATTCAAGCGCGTCTGCATTTTTCCTTGCTTGGTCAATAGCATCGGGATTGTTATCGAATCCTACTACATCAATATCAGGTCGAATATTTTTTATTGCCAACGCTATACAGCCACTACCTGTCCCTAAATCGATAACACTTTTAGCTTGCGTATCATCTATTAATTTGACTACTTCGCTGACCAATTCCTCGGTCTCCGGCCTCGGTATTAAAGTGGACGAATTCAGTCCTATTTTAAGACCGTGAAAATAGGTGTACCCTACAACGTATTGTATCGGCTTCCTGTCTTTAAGTGCCTGTAATTCAGATTCAAAAGATTCAAAAAAGAATACTTCCTCTGCCCTCAAAACTTGATCCATACGTGTTAAACCTAAGCGTGCTTCTATCCAATAATTGACAATATTGGCAGATTCACGATCACCATAGATCGTGGAAAGAAGTGCGAGTGCATTTTGTTTGTAAGAGGTCAGCGTTTTCATCTCTGCCGAAAATACGACTTGCACCACTACCTTTGTCCTATGTCTCACGCCAAGTTTCTCACACGTTGCTTACAATTGGCCAACTATGCCAAGGGCAGTACCGCTCCTAATCCTATGGTCGGTGCGGTTATCGTGCACAATGGAGTAATAATTGGCGAAGGATACCACCATAAAGCCGGTGAACCACACGCAGAAGTCATGGCTATCAGAAGTGTAAAAGACCCATCACTACTCATTACTAGCACTTTGTATTGCAGTTTAGAACCTTGCGCGCATTATGGCCAAACGCCTCCTTGTAGCCTGTTGATAACGGATAGTCGTATACCTAGGGTGGTTATAGGTTGCTCTGATAGTAATGCACTTGTAAATGGTAAAGGAATCAAACACCTACAGTCCCACGGCGTAGAAGTGTTGTTTTCTGAGGATCCCACTCCTTTTCGACAGTTAAATGAAGTGTTCTTTCGTAATAAGGAGGACAAAAGACCTTTTGTAACGTGTAAATGGGCGCAATCCATGGATGGATACCTGGACAGAAACCGTACAATAAATGATCAAGCTTCATTAATATCTGGCCCTCTAGCCGCTGTCAAATCTCATCAGTTACGTTCTGCAGTTGATGGTATCCTCATTTCTGCAAAAACATTAAACTGGGATCGGCCATCGCTTTCAACGCGCCATTATCATGGCACGAACCCACGACCTGTAATACTGGTGAATCGCATTTTACCAGATCCGTCAGCATTGGATAATTTAGCCACTGCTCCACTCTTTGTTGGAAATGTATCTGAGCTAGAAGGGGATAAAATCATTTGCGATCCGTACGAGATTGTGCAGTGGCTTCCGGAACTCTTGAACCATGGTATACAACATATTTTAGTGGAAGGCGGAGGTCGAGTGCTTCAATCCTTTATTGATTCGGGTACAGTCGATCAGTGGCACCGTTTTACTTCCAAAGAGGCCATTAATGAGGGAATTCCTGCGCCAGAGTCAAACCATAATTTACAGGCGGCACATAAATTAGGAAAAGATCGTTATGAGCGAGGTTAGCGATCAATATTACAGCGTTGAACTACCGTCAAAAGGTGTTTTTAAGTCAAAGGGGAGTAAATTCTATGGCTACCTCTTTCACTGCGTAGATGAAGAAAGTTTCAAGGTCCAATTGGATTTTATTAAAACACAAGAACCTAGTGCTCGCCACTATTGTTGGGCCCTTCGTATACACCCAGAGGCTATAATGGAGCGCAGTTCTGACGACGGAGAACCTGCGCATACTGCGGGAACACCAATCCTACGTACATTAATAAGTCATGAATTAGTAAACATAGGATGTGTAGTCGTACGTTACTTTGGCGGCACTAAGCTTGGTGTGCCTGGACTGATAGAAGCCTATGGTTCAGCAACAGAGGACTCAATTCGCGAAAATATCAGAATAGAAAAACGGGTGACTAAGCAACTAAAACTTCAATTCTCTTACGATCAATTGTCGTTTGTGGAGCGAATAGTTAAACAAGCCGAACTCCATGTGGTTGAAAGAAAACAAGGATTATCTTTAGCGTATACCCTGGAGGTGGTGCAAAGTCAATATGAAGAAATACAGGACCAATTTGAAAATAATCATCACATTACTCTTCTTCCTAGCAGTTAACACTTCTTTTAGTCAGGAGCTTACCACGCGATCGTTTTTTAAAACGACAACGCCTTATGCTACGTATGAACGTTTCCATTATCTCCTAGACGGACATTTACTCTTAGAAGAACAATTCTTACAAGTCAGAGACGAGACTGGAAAATTATTAAAGTCACAATCGACCTTAGACTTTAATAAACGTGCGAGATTGCCGGATGAAGTCACCTCTTCTTTGATTTATCATGACAACAGGTGGTTTGAAGTTATACCAGATACCCTCTTAGATGGGTCACTCCATGCAATCAGGTATATTACTCCTGATGGTATACTTATACTTGAGCGAGACCTAACAGTTCATTACAATGACACGACCGTTCCGGTAAGAGTTTTTAGCCCGGATCCGCTCACCCCCTACAATCTAACGTATGGTGGCATTTATAAAGATCTTAACGATGCGAACGGTACTGTACTAGATTCTCTAACCATTATTGACACACTCACTGTTGATAGGATTGCGGATACAACTTTTCTACGCAACGAGTATATAGCCATTGTGGATTTTGATGCACCCTATATATTACCAAGCACCTCACCGCAAGATTGGACCGGTGGAAGAACGGCCCCTGAATTTGAACAAGTAATGTGCGTATACCACGTTTCAGCACTTTCGAGGTATTTGAATACTTTGGGATATGGTACTATCATGAGCTATACAATCCACGCAGATGCACATGCTCTGAATGGGCAAGACAATAGTATGTTTAATTACGGCTATTCCCCACCCCGACTGTATTTTGGTGAAGGCGGTGTTGATGATGCTGAAGATGCCGATGTCATTATTCACGAATTCGGTCATGCCATATCACACGGTGCGGCACCAGGGACAAACTTAGGTATGCAGCGAAGAAGTTTTGATGAAGCCTTTGGGGATTATTTAGCAGAACGGCACGGTAGACGCATGGGTATATCGAGTACGCGAGTATTTGACTGGGACGGTAATAACGAATTTTGGAACGGCAGAAGCGTATCCTACGATGGTGTAAAAAACTATAATCAGCTTGTTTTTAGCTCCATCTACCAGCACACAGATATTATGTCTAGCGCAATGTTAGAGTTTAGTTCAAATCCAAATGTAGGTGGAAGCGTTGCGGATAAAATTATTTTAGAGGGAGTTCATTCTATAATGCCAAATCAAACATTAAGACAAATTGCGCAAAACTTCATTTGGGCCGATTCTTTACTTTTTAATGGCTCGCACTACAATGCCCTTACATTGTCCTTCGGTGCTCCTAAGAACATTCTTACAGCTACAGCATTGGACGAATCTACCGCGATTACTCAAAAGGAGCATATTGTGCAAAGCGAATTTGGAAGAATTTTAAAAACTGATGAAGGTAAACCAGCAATGATTAGTTGTTTTAACTGGACGGGGCAGCTTTTATGGTCGAAAGCTACAACAGGGATTCTAACGCTTCCGGAACGCACATCGGGCATACTAGAAATTCATTATGCTACAGGGGAATTTGTCTACATTAAGACAAATTAGAAAATAACGAAGCGAGTTCCTCCGGACAGCTTTTCGGTTTAAATGTGATTTTATCTACGAACACGAGCACTACTTTACCTGAAACTAAAGTATCCCCTTTTTTATCTTTTAAGATGTGGTAAAATGATATCTTCCTTGTTGGAAATTCATTTATAGAGGTCTCTAATTGTACTTCTTCATCGTATTTTGCACCTCTTTTAAAATCGATACTCATGTGAACCACAGGCAGCATCGTACCGTCTGCTTCAAGCTGTGCGTACGAAACCCCCAATCTTCGTAATAATTCGACGCGACCTACCTCAAAATATGCAGCGTAATTTCCATAATACACTACACCCATTTGATCCGTCTCTGAATACCTGGGTCGAAAGCTATGTGTGTCTTTAATTTCTACATGTTTCATAGTCACTAAATTAGATCGCATAGTTTTGTTAACGCAGCGTAAACGAAGCTCGACATTGAGATTTTTGAACAATTCGGGAAACGCATGGTAATTTATACTCAAAAATTTTGGGCGTTTATACTAAGTGTTGATAATCAATGTGTTACATCTTCCCTTAAGCAAAACTTTTTATTAACACAATAGCAAATAAATTTTTTTCAATCAGAATTTATGAACACATTTGCTATGCAGTCAACAAGATGATTACACTCTTCGATTGCCGCCCGAAAAGTTTACTAATACACACAACACTATTCCAAGTTTGAACAGCCTTGGGATAAGAGAAATTTCGACCATGGAGAAAAGCGTTAATGATGTCTGGAATGAAGCCTTGCAATTTATTCAAGACAACGTTGATGACCAGTGCTACAGCACCTGGTTTGAACCTATAAAACCAGTAAAACTTCAAACAAATATCATCACTGTTCAGGTACCTTCAAAGTTCTTTTACGAATACCTCGAGGAGCACTACATTCAACTGTTGAAAGCTGCTATTACCAAATCTTTAAGTCAAGATGCAAAATTAGTATACAGCATCGTGCTTGAAAACGCCTATGGCAATGCACAAGCTCCAACAATGAAGCTACCTAGTAGCGGTCGCAAAAAGCACCCTCGTCAAAGCGTTAATATGCCGATGAAGATTGGGAATGATAAGGAAATTAAAAATCCATTCGTCATACCGGGTTTGCAAAAACTGAATATTGATTCCCAATTGAATCCTAACTACAGCTTTGAGAACTTTATCGAAGGGGATTGCAATAGACTAGCTAGATCTGCAGGCTATGCAGTTAGTAAGAACCCTGGTGGAACTTCGTTTAACCCACTCATGCTTTACGGAGGAGTAGGTTTAGGGAAAACCCATCTAGCCCATGCCATTGGGGTTGAAATTAAGGACAACTACCCAGAGAAAACTGTGCTCTATGTGAGTGCCGAAAAATTTACGCAGCAGTTTATTGATAGTATCCGAAACAATACCAAAAACGATTTCGTTCATTTCTATCAAATGATTGACGTTCTAGTTATTGATGACGTTCAAAGTTTCTCTGGGAAGGAGAAGACACAAGACGTATTCTTTGAGATCTTTAACCACCTCCATCAAAATGGTAAGCAGATCATTTTAACATCAGTTCGTGCACCAGTTGAGCTCCAGGGAATGGAACAACGTCTATTAAGTCGCTTTAAGTGGGGCTTGAGTGCAGATCTTCAAAAGCCAGGTCTTGAGACGCGTGTTGCTATTTTAGGCAAGAAGCTTTACAACGATGGTATTGAGATTGAGCAAGATATTATTGAATACATCGCTTACTCGATAAACTCCAACATCAGAGAACTCGAAGGCGCTCTCATTAGCATACTTGCGCAAAGCAGCTTGAATAAAAAGCAGATTACCATTGAGCTCGTTAAATCCATGGTCGATAAATTCGTAAAAAGTACCACGCGTGAGATCTCAATCGATTTTATTCAGAAGGTGGTTTGCGATTATTTCGATATGCCACTAGAATTACTAAAATCAAAGACTCGTAAACGCGAGATTGTTCAAGCGAGACAGCTCAGCATGTATTTCTCAAAGCAGCTCACAAAAAATAGTCTTGCCAGTATCGGTCAACAGTGTGGAAATAAGGATCATGCTACTGTTCTTCATGCATGTAGAACAGTTAATAATTTGAAAGAAACGGATAAACGTTTTCGTACGTATGTTGACGATTTACAAAAACGTCTCACACTCGCTTAAAAAAACAGTTTAACGAATGTTTTAGAGTCAGTATCTTAGGGTACTGACTTTTTTATTTATGAAAATTCTCATGGTTTGTTTGGGCAATATATGCCGATCCCCCCTCGCTCAGGGCATAATGGAAAACTATGCGCCTAACGATTGGCACATAGATTCCGCTGGTACCTCGGGTTGGCATGCTTCTGAACGCCCGGATACAAGGAGTATTTTGATTGCTAAAGAGCGCGGAATTACGATCGACCAGCAACGTTCTCGTCAAGTGACAGTAGAAGATTTCGAAGTTTTTGATATCATCTTTGCAATGGACAGTTCTAACCATTCGAATCTAATTCAACGGGCTCCTGATGAATCAGCTAAAAATAAAGTCCGGCTTTTATTAAATGAGGCCTATCCCGGTGAAAATCGCCAAGTACCTGACCCCTACACTGGAGGACAAGAAGGCTTTTTTCACGTTTACGAGCTTCTCGAAGAAGCTATTCAATCTTTTTTAAGAGCGCACTAATGGCTGCTATATACTTACTTCCAAACACACTAGGGCAGGATAATTTTGATACAATTCTACCAAAAGATGTAGTGGCTATTGTGGATAGTCTGACCTACTTTATTGTTGAAAATGAAAAAACTGCTCGTGCATACATTAAGCGTTTATTGCCTGATAAAAACCAGCGTGAGTTGAGACTCGAGATTCTCGATAAGCAGACTGATCCTCTAGATTTACCTGGATTTTTAGATCCTATTAAAAATGGACATTCCATTGGAATTCTGTCCGAGGCAGGAGTACCTTGTGTCGCCGACCCTGGTGCAACGATTGTTAGTATCGCACATCGTAAAGGAATTGAGGTTCGTCCATGTGTAGGCCCTTCTTCGATTCTCTTAGCGCTAATGGCGAGTGGATTTAATGGGCAACAATTTGCCTTCAGTGGCTATTTGCCGCACGATCGACCTATTCGCAAGAGAGTGTACCAAGCCATGCAAAAGGATATACGAGACGGCATTACACAGATCTTCATGGAAACACCCTATCGCAATGGGAAACTATTGGAAGAGTTGATGAATACCCTGCATCCGGAAACGAAGCTTTGTATTGCTGTAGATATTACTTTAGATAGTGAGTATATTAAAACTCAAACGGTCGCGAAATGGAGTTTAGAACATCCTGATCTGCATAAACGCCCCGCGATTTTTTTGATAGACTAAGTCGATATGACTACCAACGAGGATAAGGACAATAAACTAGTAGAAAGCGTATTCAACGATCTGTTGAACAGTATTGAATACAAGACCGATGAGGCTGATCAAAAGTTGATAAGGCGTGCATTCTCATTGGCTAAAGATGCGCATAAAGGCGTTCATCGTAAAAGCGGAGAGCCTTACATCACACATCCTATTTCGGTTGCACAGATAGTCGCAACTGAAATTGGTCTAGGCCCGACAAGTATAGCCACTGCATTAATGCACGATGTAGTCGAAGATTCGGACTATACACTCGTGGATATCGAAGGTATGTTTAGTCCGAGCATTGCAAGACTCATTGACGGCCTTACTAAAATCTCAGGTGTAGTCAGTATGGAAAGTAGCATGCAGCTTGAGAATTACAGGAAGATGTTGCTTACCATATCTGATGATGTAAGGGTAATTTTAATCAAGCTAGCAGACCGACTGCATAACATGCGTACGATGTCCGGCATGCCCGCTCATAAGCAACTAAAAATAGCATCGGAAACACTATTTATCTATGCGCCACTGGCCCATAGATTAGGGTTGTTTAGTATTAAGACAGAATTAGAGGATATTTCTTTAAAGTACACAGAACCCGAGATTTTTGACGATATCAATAATCGAATGGAACGTTTACAGCGTGAGGATTTTTCGTATCTAAATAAATTCGAGAGTAAGGTATTCGCAGAACTTTCTCAAGCGAACTTAACGTTCGAAATAAAGAAGCGAACAAAGAGCATCTATTCCATACGACGAAAAATGAAAAATCAGAACGTCAGCTTTGAACAGGTGTATGATAAATATGCGATTCGCATCATTCTTGAGGCCAATAATGATAAAGAAAAGGCCACATGTTGGCAGGCATACTCCATAGTAACGGAGAATTTTAGCCCCAACCCTGCTCGTTTACGTGACTGGATCAGCTCCCCTAAAAGTAACGGGTATGAATCGTTACACACCACCGTAATGGGTCCAGATGGACACTGGATCGAGGTTCAGATAAGGACGAGGCGAATGGATGACATTGCTGAGAACGGCTTCGCAGCGCATTGGAAATACAAAGAAGATAGCTCTGGAAGTAACCAATTAGATCGTTGGCTCCTACGCATACGTGAATTTCTCGATGATCCTGAAAACGATAGCGAGGATTTTATCGATAACTTTAAGATGAATCTTTTTTCATCTGAAATTTTCGTCTTCACACCCAAAGGTGAAATGCTGACTCTTCCGAAGGGAGCAACAGCATTGGATTTTGCTTTTGATATACACACAGAGGTGGGTGCACATTGTCTGGGCACAAAAGTGAATGGAAAACTTATTCCTTTAAGCACTCCTCTTAAATCTGGTGATCAAATAGAGGTTTTGACTTCTGTAAAGCAAGAGCCTAAAGAAGATTGGTTAAGCTTTGTAAAAACCAGTAAAGCGAAACAACGCATTAAGCAAAGTTTAAAGAAAGAAAAGCAGTTGATCACAGGTCAGGGGCAATTTATTCTTGAACGCAAACTGAAAGTTCTCAAACTAAAAGCAACCCACAGTAACATTCATAAACTGGTCAATTTCTTTGGCTTAAAGAATCCTGAGGAATTATACTATAAAGTAGGTCTTGGTGTTATCGATAACGGTAAACTGCGGGAATATGCGCGGGAAACTTCCGGTCTAGTCAACTATTTTAAGCAACGCATAGTCAAGAGCAACTATGCCAAGACCAAACTAGGTACTAAAACAGGGAAAACATCCTCCGATCATTTAATGCTTGTCTTTGATACAGATGAGCATGAAATGGACTATACGCTTGCAAAATGTTGCAATCCGTTACCGGGGGACAGAGTTTTTGGTTTTGTAACTACCGCTGATGGTTTGAAGGTGCATAGAGATGACTGTCCGAATGCAGTTTTACTCCAAAGTAGATTTGCAAATAGAACATTAAAAGCGAAATGGATAGATCGTAAAGGTGCATTTTCAACCATTAATTTGCTCATCAACGGAATGGATCGAATTGGTATAGTAAACGACGTTACAAAAGTGGTTTCTAACGATCTCAATATTAACATTAAGGCCATCTCTTTCAGCGTTGACGACGGGTTATTCACAGGTAAGTTAACCATCGAAGTCGCGGATAAATTGGGGTTAACGGACACTATTAACAATATCAAGAATTTAGAAGGGATTAGTAGTGTCTCTCGTGTAGGTAAATTCAATTGATACAACGTACTTTAGCGTTTTACTTTTCATGAGTACACAAGAAGCATACAATAAGGTAAAGGACGTATTTGGCCGCTATTTGGAAGAGCATAATCAACGCAAAACTCCAGAGCGGTTCGCTATTTTAAAGGAGATCTACGAAAATGACGACCACTTTGATGTGGAAACCCTGTACCTGAGTATGAAAAATAAGAACTATCGGGTTTCACGAGCAACCTTATACAATACCATAGAGTTGCTTCTAACTTGTGGATTGGTGAGTAAGCACCAGTTTGGTCAGAATCAAAGTTTTTATGAGAAGTCCTATTTCAATAAACAACATGATCATGTCATCTTAACGGATACCGGTGAGGTTTTCGAATTTTGTGATCCACGCATTCAAAATATCAAACAAACAATCGAAGAAATTTTTGGGGTAGAAGTAGAAAGCCACAGTCTTTACTTCTATGCTAAAAGAAAAGATTCGAGCAACAAATAATTATGGCAGTAGATGTGCTTTTAGGTCTCCAATGGGGAGATGAAGGGAAAGGGAAAATAGTCGATGTATTGACACGTACGTACAATATTATCGCTCGCTTTCAAGGTGGGCCCAACGCAGGACACACTTTAGAATTTGAAGGCAAAAAGCACGTTTTACATACCATTCCCTCTGGAGTTTTTCACGAGAATGTGATGAATGTTGTTGGCAATGGTGTAGTCATTGACCCTGTGATTTTTAAAGTGGAATTAGACAAGCTTATTGACCAGGAACCACATGTATTGAGTAGATTAAAAATTAGTCGCAAAGCGCACTTGATTTTACCTACTCATCGCTTGTTAGATGCAGCGAGTGAAGCCGCAAAGGGTAAAAAGAAAATCGGTTCAACGTTAAAAGGTATTGGACCGACCTATATGGACAAAACAGGACGAAACGGTCTACGTGTTGGAGATATTCAGTTGGATAACTTTAGTGATCTATACAACGCATTAGTTGCCAAACATAAGCAGTTACTTACTGGGTATGAAGGATTTGAATATGATTTAGCATCCCTTGAAGCAGACTGGTTTGCGGCAGTAGAATACCTACGATCGCTCGATATTATCGACAGTGAACCCTATTTCCACGACGCTATAGCAGAAGGTCAAACCATACTGGCAGAAGGAGCGCAAGGAACGTTGCTCGATATTGATTTTGGCACCTACCCTTTTGTTACCTCTTCAAACACAACTTGTGCAGGAGCTTGCACCGGTATGGGTATTGCCCCTAATAAGATCAGCAACGTCTACGGAATATTCAAAGCGTATTGTACTAGAGTCGGCTCCGGTCCTTTCCCGACAGAATTGTTTGAAGAAGTAGGAGCCACTATCCAGAAGAACGGTCACGAGTTTGGTGCAACAACGGGGCGTCCCAGAAGATGTGGTTGGTTAGATTTACCTGCATTGAAATACGCAATCAACGTTAATGGCGTTACAGAGTTAATGATGATGAAAGGTGACGTTTTAAGTGGAATAGGTCCTATTAAAGTTTGTACTGCGTATAAGTACAAAGGAAAGGTTGTAAAACACTTGCCATACAAGTTGCAAGAAGATTTAATAGAACCAATCTTTACAGAATTGCCCGGTTGGGATGAGGATCTAATGCAAATGACGTCTGAAGATGTCTTCCCGCAAAGCTTTAGAGACTACATTTCATTTATCGAAGCGGAAGTCGGAGTCCCAATTACCCTAGTAAGCGTAGGTCCGGATCGTGCGCAGACTATAATTAGAAACTAATGAAAAAGGCCATGCTTATTTGTGTGGCTCTTTTTTTCTCTACCCCTAATACAGGGTGGGGTCAAACGAAAATTCAAATTATTCGAAGCGATACAACCGATTTTATCAAAGGGGATAACGGCGCGCAAACGTATTATTTGAAAGGTAATGTAGCTCTAAGACAGGACGTTGCGTTAATGTATTGCGATTCTGCAGTTTTGTATCGTCCACAAAATACTTTTGAAGCATTTGGCAACATACGGGTAATACAAGCTGATACCGTGCTCATTACAGGGGAAGAATTAACGTATGAGGGCGATAAACGAACTTTTACTATTACAGATAATGTTGTTTTAAAGACTCCGTCATCTAAACTTGCCACTAAAGTCTTGAAGTACGATAGGAATACCTCTACAGCCTATTATCTCACCAGATCCACTCTAGAACGAAAAGAACTACGAATAACTTCCGATGTTGGGAATTACAATACAGAATATGAAGTCGTACGGTTACGAGGAAATATAATTGCCGTTGATTCCGCCTTCAAAATGACTACTGATACTTTACTCTATAGTCCTAAGAAAAATAAATACTCTTTCGCCGGACCAACAGAGCTCATTCGAGATAGCACAAAGCTGTTCTGCTCTAGGGGAACTTACTCCGCCGACTCTACTCTACTAGAATTGTATGATGGTGCGAAAATGATGGCCCCGAAACAGTATATAGAGGCAGATAGTCTTTATTACTTTTTAAATTCTGAAGATGGGACGTTGCATGGTAACGCCATGGTTGCGGACTCTGTAGAAGGATTTGTACTTAACAGTAGCTTCATCGATTATAAAAAAAGTCCAGTCTATGTAGATGCCTATCAACCGGTATTCTATAAACAAAGTATGGACAATGACACCATTTACGCGAAGGGTGATCGCTTGGCCATACGGTCAGAATTAGACTCGAATAAAATAGTTCATTTGTACGGTGAGACGTCTTTTTTTAGTTCTGATTTTCAAGGCATCAGCCCTAACTTCTTATATCAAGAAGGTGCAGAAGAATTAGCGCTCTACCCCTATCCCACCTTGTGGAGCGGGAATAGTGAATTTGGAGCCGACTCTACAGCATTGAAATTAAAAGCAGACGAATTAGACAGTTTGTTCATGCTTAATAATGTAACTATAACTACAGCAACAAAGGACTCCTCATACTTTGATCAAACTACCGGGACTAAGCTAAAAGGGAATTTTTTAGACAATGCTTTGAAAACTGTCCGTATCGACGGAAATGCGCAAGCGCTGCTTCATAACGTGAGCGAAGAAGGCAGCATTGAAGGATTGAACAAGAGCAGTTGTTCTTGGATGAAGATTGTATTTCAGGAAGATGCATTAAAGCGAATAAGAATGGCTCGTGACGTGGAGGCTGCCTATACACCGAAGAAATCAGCCGTTCCCGAGTGGTTACCCGGTTGTCAGCCCGCTTTTGAGCTTCGACCTAATAAATCGTCCCTTACTTTGCCTGTTACTCCCGCTCCAGAACAGCCTTGATATCTGGTTTAAAATAAGAAGGGCCTTTCATCACCTTACCGTCCGCTCTGTAGATAGGTTTGCCATCCGCCCCTAGTTTACTCATGTTACTTGCTTGAATTTCTTCAAAAACCTCTTCGATGATGTGCTGCATTCCATGACTTAATATAGTCCCACAAAGGATGTACATCATATCACCTAAGGCATCTGCAACTTCCACGGTATCCCCTTCCATCGCCGCTTCGAGATACTCTTCGTTTTCTTCCGCCATCAAGCGGTGTCTTAAGGCAATAATCTCTTGAGAAACTACAGCATTTGGAGTATATTCATTAGGTATTCCAAAGGTATCGTGGAACTTTTCTACATGTTTGATCTGTTTCTGCATGTCATGCTTTTTTTGAACGATTGCATTGTAAATTTACAACATGGAAAACATTACAACGGGACATTGGATATTTGCGGGAATATTTTCGATTTCATTTTTGATTTATCTCTTCATCAGTTACCGAAAAGATCTGCAATTGCACAAGATTCATTATAAAAGTAGTGGTATTCAGGTTATGCTACTTATCGTCATTACCCTGTTTGTTTTGTTTGTTTTCAAGCGTCTAATGTAGCGCCGATTCTGTCGTATATTTGCAAAGAGTTTAACTCAACCCTATCGCATGACAGAGAAGCAAAAAAAAGAAATCAGTTACCAGGAGTATAAGACCGAAGTACTCCAAGACTATAAGACCGCAGTTTTATCGCGTGAATGCTCATTAATGGGGCGTCGCGAAGTACTTACAGGTAAGGCTAAGTTTGGGATTTTTGGTGCTGGAAAAGAATTAGCTCAGATCGCATGGGCAAAGGCCTTTGAGAAAGGTGATTTCAGGAGCGGTTATTATAGAGACCAAACATTTATGATGGCTCTAGGTGAAATGGATGCTAAACGCTTTTTCACCTCCCTTTACGCTGTTACTGATGTCAGGGAAGAACCTATGGCAGGTGGTCGTCAAATGAACGGCCATTTTGCGACCAGATCACTTGATGAAAACGGCGATTGGGTAAATCTTACTGAACAATACAATAGCTCCTCTGACATAAGCCCAACCGCTGGACAAATGCCGCGATTATTAGGTTTAGCACAAGCTTCTAAAGTGTACAAGGATATTTCTTTCGAGGGAAGCGATAAATTTTCCAACAAGGGAAAGGAAGTTGCTTGGGGAACTATAGGTAATGCCTCCACTTCTGAAGGTCTCTTTTTCGAAACTATAAATGCCGCAGGGGTTTTACAGGTCCCTATGGTCATCTCAGTTTGGGACGACGAATACGGTATTTCAGTGGGTGCGGAATATCAAACCACTAAGCAAGATATAAGCGAGATTCTCAAGGGATTTCAGCGTGATGAAAAAGGAAATGGCTACGATATTTTTGTAGTAGAAGCCTGGGACTACCCCGCACTAATAAATACATTTTTACATGCTGGACGTGTGGCACGTGAGGAACATGTTCCAGTGATGATTCACGTAAAAGGTATGACGCAGCCACAAGGACACAGTACGTCTGGATCACACGAACGCTATAAAAGTGAAGAGCGTTTACAATGGGAGAAAGATTTCGACTGCATCTTAAAATTCGGCGAATGGATCATAGCACATGAAGTAGCCGGTCAAGAAGAATTGGACGCAATAACGAAGGAAGCTAAAAAGCTTGCTCGTGAGGGGAAGAAAGAGGCCTGGAGCATTTATCAGAGTCATCCCATTCGATTAAAAAACGAAGTCATACCGTTATTAAAAGCCATTCAAACACAAGGGGAAAAAGGCATCTTTATAACCAATACCATAAAGGAACTGGAGTCTCACGAGGATTTAGAGGTTGCACATTCATTTAAAGCAGTTCGCAAAGCATTACGAATGGTTAGTGGAGACCGTGCTATAGATGTAGCTCCGCTAAAAAGTTGGTTAAATAAAGAAGAAGCTGTTCAACGCGAACGCTACAGTTCGCATCTCTACAGCGTGCAATCTGAGTCGGCATTGCTTGATTATACACCAGTTGAGTACGCTACTCAAGAACTTGTGGATGCCCGCATTATACTCAGGGATAATTTTGACGCTCTCTTTACTAAGTACCCTGAAGCAATGGTCTTCGGTGAAGATTCAGGCAAAATTGGCGATGTAAATCAAGGCCTAGAAGGAATGCAGGCGAAATATGGTGAGACAAGAGTACAGGATGCTGGAATTCGTGAAGCAACGATTATGGGGCAAGGCATTGGTCTAGCTATGCGTGGATTACGCCCTATTGCTGAAATTCAGTATTTAGACTATTTGCTCTATGCCCTTCAAATCATGTCCGATGATTTGGCAACAGTCCACTACCGCACCGTAGGTGGTCAGAAAGCGCCAACCATTGTTCGAACTCGTGGACATAGACTAGAAGGTATTTGGCATTCTGGATCTCCAATGGGTACGATTATTAATACAATCAAGGGAATGTATGTTCTCGTCCCTAGAAACATGACAAAAGCTGCTGGATTCTACAATAAGCTGATGCAGCTTGATAATCCAGCCCTCGTCATTGAGTGTTTAAATGGGTATAGAAGAAAAGAAACGTTGCCTTCTAACTTGGCTGAATTTACAGTACCTATTGGTGAAGTAGAGATCATGCAAGAAGGAACCGACATCACCCTTGTTACGTATGGTTCGAACTGTACAATAGCCACAGCTGCTGTACAAGAACTTTCAAGCATGGGAATAAGTATTGAATTGATTGATATTCAATCTCTTATTCCGTTTGACTTAAACCATGATATAGTAGTAAGTTTAATGAAAACTAATACTTTGGTTATTCTTGATGAAGACGTTCGTGGTGGTGCCTCAGCGTTCTTATTACAGCATATTTTAGAGGATCAAAAAGGATACCAATATCTTGACGGTGCTCCCTTAACGATTACCTCTAAAGATCATCGTCCAGCTTTTGCTTCTGACGGCGATTACTTTTCTAAACCGTCTCATGACGACATAGTGGAGCAATTATATGCGGTAATGCATGAAAAAAACCCTGAGCTATATCCTTCGATTTAATGGCCACACCTAAGCTTTTCCCGAATATAGTTGCAGGAGTATTAGAAGCACTTGAAATGTCATTTGGAAAAGGTCTCTATGCTGATAAGGTTGTAGAGCGCTTGCTGCGTCAAAATAAAAAGTGGGGATCACGTGATCGCAGTTTTGTTGCAGAACATACCTATGAAATGGTTCGATGGTGGGCATTGCTTTGGGGTCTGTTGGGACAGGAACCCACTACGAAAAGAAAAGATCTTCAAAAACTTTTTGGCGTTTACTGGCTTTGGCGAGGCTTTGAGCTTCCAGATTGGCCTAAGTTTGACGCTGTTAGAGGTATTGCTATAGAAGAGCGTTTAAATGCTTTAAATGGAACGGCAACGCTTGAAAGCTATGCCCATTGGTTTGATGCCGAGGCTAGAAAACAATTGGGTACAAAATGGGATTCAATAGCGAAGGCAATGAACATACCGAATGCGGTTAATCTTCGTGTTAACACTTTGAAGGCCAGCGAGGAAAATGTGCTTATCGAATTAAAAAATGCAGGATTAGAGGTTCAGCCTCACCCAGTCTTTGACAAAGCGTTAGTATTGAAAGGAAGACCACGTCTTAATAACCTAGAAGGGTTTAAAACAGGAAAATTCGAAGTACAAGATGCTGGCTCTCAGTCCATAGCTCCTTTTCTCAATCCTAGACCAGGCTCTACTGTTATAGATGCATGCGCAGGCGCAGGCGGTAAAACACTCCACCTAGGTGCTTTGATGAAAAATAACGGTAAGCTCATTGCCATGGATGTGGAAGGCCGCAAACTAGGTGAACTATTAAAACGAACACAACGAAGCGGATTAACGATAGTTAAAACGAGAGCTTGGGAAGAAGCTGGTGTTTTGGACGAATTATCGAACAGTGCGGATTATCTTTTGCTAGATGTTCCATGTTCTGGCTCCGGTGTTATAAAGCGTGAACCAGATACGAAATGGAAGCTACAGCCAGAGCATTTAGATCGATTAGAATCGGTCCAATTCAGTATAATCCGTGATTATTCCCGCGTACTGAAAATAGACGGAATCATGGTTTATGCCACTTGTAGTATTCTACCTAAAGAAAATCGCCTTCAAGTCGATGCTTTTCTAGCTCATCCTGCAGGCGCCCAATTTGAGTTGTTAGAAGACCGGACCGTAGATCCATCAGATCATAATGATGGCTTTTATATGGCCCGATTAAAAAAGCTCGCATGAAGACCACTGAATCCAACTCACTTTATGACGGCCTTGAGCACATGAGTGCCCTAGAATTGGCTCAAGGAATTAATGCTGAGGATGCTAAAGTTACAGCTGCAGTCGCTACTAAAATTTCAGAAATCAGTTCTTTTGTGGAAGCCCTCGTCGATCGCATGAAAAACGGTGGCCGATTATTCTATATCGGAGCAGGAACGTCTGGTAGATTAGGCATATTAGATGCAAGTGAGTGTCCACCAACCTTTGGAGTCAACCACGAAACAGTGATAGGTCTTATCGCAGGAGGTGATTCCGCAATTCGTAAAGCTGTTGAGCATGCGGAAGACGATTGGAATGGTGCGTGGAAGGATTTATCTCCTTATGCGCTTTCAGAGAATGACACAGTCGTTGGTATCGCAGCGAGTGGTACGACTCCTTATGTTATCGGCGGAGTTAAACAAGCGCGACTCGAAGGGTTACTTACCGCTTGTATAACGTGTAATGCGGGTTCTTCACTAGCACAGGCTGTAGAACATGCTATAGAGGTAGTCGTTGGTCCTGAATTTGTTACAGGCTCTACTCGAATGAAGAGTGGTACCGCACAAAAGATGGTATTAAATATGATTTCTACGAGTGCGATGATATTATTAGGCAAGGTAGAAGGAAATAAAATGGTGGATATGCAGCTTTCCAATGCTAAGCTAGTTGAGCGTGGTGCTCGAATGATCGTAGAATCTACCGAGGTTACACTAGAATATGCTGAAATGATGCTGTTAAAACATGGAAGTGTGCGTACAGCAATACATGCAATACAAACTACTCATGAGTAAGAGTAATCAAGATCATATAGTCGCCGGCTTATTTAAATTGGCCTGGTCCTTTCCCTTTATTTTTGCTGGTCCAGCCTTATTTATAGGAAAAGGCACATCAGGAGCGTGGTACTGGACCGCGTTGTCTATACTATTGATGCTGAGCGGTGCCATCCTGGTAGTGCTGGGTTTGCGGCAAATCCTTCGCGGTTTCTTCGGTGACTAATTACAACAGTTTAATCACACGTTGAATTTGCGTGCGACCTCCCCTTTCAATGTAAAGTATATATGTACCCGCTGCGATGTTATCGCCTGGCGACCAAAGCGCTATGTAACGCTTCGATTCTAGTGTGGTGGTAGCAACCGTACGCTGGTTAAGATCTCTTAATTCTAAATGAATGGGAAGCGATTCACCATCCGGCAGAAATAGAGAGATGTAATCCGGGAAAGGATTCGGGTACACTACGATATCAGAAAATTCTCCCTCGACTATTGCAGAAAGATAGCGGCGTGCAAAACCTAGATTTGGAATGCCATACCCAATACGTGGATTGTGTTGGTAATAATGAGAGGAACTTATTTCTAGCGCCTCTATGACTTCTTGTGCAGTAGCATCAGGAACTGTACTCCATAAGCATGCGGCAGCGCCTGCTATAATCGGGGAACTAAAGCTGGTGCCATTTGCATAAGCTAGCGTGCCGTCGGAACGATATACCACTGCGCCCTCTCCTCTTGCACAAACATTAGGCTTTACTCTTCCATCCACTGTATACCCGCGAGAGCTAAAACTACTGGCTACACCATATTGAGTAACACTGCCAACGGTGAGAATACTGTCTGCATCTGCGGGGAAAGTGAGTTTGTCCCAACTACTACCACCCGCATTTCCTGCGCTTGTTACTACCAGCATGCCAGTGCGCGCTGCAGCCAAGGCACCCAGTGAGATGATACTGGTCCTACCATCAAGGTCTGTAACTGAATAATCGTCTGCCGGGTCGTCAAAAGTGCTGTAACCGAGAGAAGAATTAATAATATCCGCCCCTATTGAATCGGCATATTCAGCGCCAGCAATCCAATTCAACATTTCTTCTGGAGTTTCACTCAGTTCTTTTTCAGTCTTGATTAAAGCATAAGACGCCTGAGGTGCGGTTCCGATGTAGCTTGAATTGTAAGTAGCCATTGTACTTAATACGCTAAAACCATGCGATGAACCTTGATAGACATTACTACCTCCTTCTACGAAATTTTTTGTCGCCGTAGTATTTAATTCGTCGTTGATGACAACCGTATTCGCTCCAACGAATCCTGCATCAAGGACTGCGATCAGCATCCCCTCGCCTAACGCGACGGTTTCATCATAACCGTTAGCCGAATGAATATGCAGGCTGTGCAAAGAAATCTGCTTAGTCTGACTTTCTGAATAGCCGTAGGGGAACTCTGCAGTCTCCTGTTTAGTCATTCCACCACTCAAAGGAACAACGCGTTCTACACACTGTAAAGACTGAATACGTTCAAGTTCAAATGGAGTAGCCTCTACGTAGGTCACATTCAACCACTTACTAGTTACTCCAGTATAACTAGCTATGGCCTTGATTGCTGCGACATACGCATGTGAAACAGGAACATCGGCCTTAGTAAATGCGATGCCTTGACGAGAACGTCTGTCAAGCGCTCTTTGTGATAAATACGTACTAAAGTTGAGGGTATCGAGAGTGACGGATTTCGTAGAGAAATATACGGCGTAAGGAGAAGCTATCTCCTGTCCTAGCAATCCTTTCACACTGAAAAGAAATAGAATAATTGCTATGTTGAATATTTTCTTCATTCAGATATGGTTCCAGAACCGATCAATTCTTCTCCAGTATACCAAGCCGCAAATTGTCCCGGTGTGATGGCCTTTTCAGGAGAATCAAATTCTATATATGCACCCTCTTCTATGCGGTGCACTGTGGCTTTTACTAAAGGTTGGCGGTACCGAATGCGCACATCATAGGCACAAGATTCGCCGATGGATAAGGTTAAATCTTCACGAATCCAGTGCAGTTCAGAAGCTTTAATAAACAAGGCATCACGATACAACCCTGGGTGATCTTCTCCCTGACCTACAAAGATCGCATTGAAGGTGGTATTCACTTCCAAAACAAATAACGGCAATGGACTTCCACCTATGCTTAATCCTTTACGCTGACCGGTAGTGTAATAGTGTGCACCATTATGCTTACCCCGCTTAAATCCATGTTTAGGGTGAAAGTGAAATGGCGCAGCTTTTTCCGCTCGAGTTGTTCTGGGCAAAGACAGTACATCCGCATCTCGAGGAATTTCCCAAACGGTACCCGTTTTAGGCTCTAATTTTTGTTGTAGAAAGTCAGGCAATCGGACTTTTCCAATGAAACATAATCCTTGTGAATCCTTCTTTTCTGCAGTAACTAATCCAGCAGTTTTAGCAATTTCCCGTACTTCTGATTTTTGAAGATGTCCTATGGGAAAGAGTGCTTTGGCCAATTGAACCTGAGATAATTGGCATAAAAAGTAGCTTTGGTCCTTGTTGGAATCTAAGCCACTCAGGAGGTGATGTACTTCTTTACCATTAATATTCGTCGTAGTTTTTCGTACGTAATGTCCTGTAGCGACATAATCTGCACCAATAGACACGGCAGTTTTAAGAAAAAGATCAAATTTTATCTCACGATTACAAAGTACATCCGGATTAGGTGTACGTCCACGTTCATATTCGCTGAACATGTAGTCCACAATACGTTCTTGATACGCCTCGCTCATGTCAATAACCTGAAATGGAATGCCCAATTTATCAGCTACCAGCATGGCATCATTACTATCTTCTACCCAGGGGCATTCGTCATGAATAGTGACCGAATCATCCACCCAATTGCGCATGAATAATCCAATGACATTGTACCCCTCTTCTTTGAGTAAATACGCTGTAACAGAGCTATCCACACCACCGCTAAGACCTACTACAACCGTAGTTTTACTCTTTTCCTTCTGCGTCATATGTGGTTTCACTTTCCAGTTGTCCGTATCTGTACTCTTCTTTACGAATCACTTTATTCTCCTCGAAATAATACCAAGTTCCGTGCTTCTTATCTTTTTTATAGAAGCCTTTAGCTAATAGCTTTCCGGATTCATCGTAATAGGTGCATTCACCGTTGAGCTTATCGTTTTCGTACAAGCCCTTGGTACGCAACGTTCCGTCTTCCCATTTCCTGAGCCAAACACCCTCTTGAGCACCGCTCTCAAAAGTCTTCTTCTCAGCCAATTTTCCACTCTCATAATAGGTTACCTGTGCCCCATTTAAGACACCGGCAGTATATTCTTCACTTTGAGTGAGCGTACCCTTTTTATCGTAATAGCGCCATGTGCTATCTCGTAATTGGTTCTTATATATTCCCTCCGCTTGTATTACTCCATTGCTGTGGTAAGCTTTTGCATAACCTATACCCGACTCCTTCCTGTAAATGATTTCAGACATCATTCCTCCTTCGCGTTCAAAGTAGTAGACGAAAGTTCCTACTGGAACATTGTTCTTGAAATACCCTTCATAGCGCTTCTTTCCAGATTCGTATGTCTTCACCCACTTGCCCTGCTTAAGCCCCTTCTGGTCCGTATGGTTCACTTGCGCAAAAGTGCTGGCGCCAATTAAAAATGAAAGAATCAGTAAAATATTTCTCATAGTACAAAGTTACGCGCTTACCATAAGTGAACAGGCAAGGATTGAATTAGTTCCACACCTAAATATACAGGACTGTAGGACCCTCTTGGAAAGTACTTTTGTCTAAGGTTCATTTTAAGATGTGATAAGGAACCAATTTTACACTCCACCTGTGCTCCAGGTGCAATCATCAGGCCAGATCCCACATCTATACCACCACCACCAGCAATTCCTGAAGTCAAGTCCAAACCGTATTTGAAAGTCTTGCTGTTTTTCATAAAGGCTGCACTGAACAATCCCTCTGCATAGGCGCCGTAACCGCCACTGGCCGCCCAGAACGTATGACCATAGGCATCCAACGAATAGTTCTCATTGCTCCAAGCTTCAATGCCTAGCCCCATGGTTATACCTGAGATAGGATTATATGAATTGCCGTTTCGATCCAAACCGGGAGAACGCTGTTGACCCACTCCAGCCAAAACTTTTAAGGCTACCTCGCGTGAGTCCTCATTACTGTATTTTCCTCCTCGATAATGAAAGCCTAAGGAGCTTTTAAAATCAAGATGTCGGCTGTACGAAACAAACGGAACAGAAGCTTCATCACTTAGCGCCGTCCATTGTCCTAAGCTAAATTGATGCCCACCAAACTGGGCTCCAGTACTTACCATAGTAGATATTCCACCACCTGTAAACACACCGCCACCACCGCCGGATCCTAGATGTGCGCGGAAGAAAAGGTGTTGAGAAGGCGTATTGAATCGCAGCCCCATAGAGTAATTCATATACCCGTCAATGTTGCCTAATGCACCCGCTCCTAGTTGAAGTTCACCCCCAACGGTATGATTGGTGTTTAAATATTGTCCGACACGTACACCTGCATAGGCACTTTGCACCGGTTCACTGTTGCGAGAAGCATCTTCCGGTCCTAAGAACCAAAGACCTGTGACTAATTCAAAATAGGTGGGATAATAGCTGTTATGGCCGCTATATTCTATTCGATACGGCAATACATGTTTGTAGCCGATGGATAAATGATTCGAGGTAATGGCTCCTGAAGGAAAATCTATGTGATTATAGGCAACATCCACTATCCCATATTTGCTCTTAACACTTATTCCCGCATAACCACGGTACATTAATCCATCGCCGTCTGGGGCACCTGCACCTCCTCCAGAGGCTATCGTTCCGCCCACATTAGCGAATATCCATGGGCTTATGTATTGATACGCACCTCCTGTAAATCCGAAGGCATAGAAACCACCATAATTACCCATGATGGCACTTTGGGTCTCTAAACCGCCAGAGATGGAGGTTTTGGTCTTCGTATAATCCTTGACTAACTCAAAGCGCTGGGTCACCCACATCATATCATTAGAGGATTCCAACGGCTCAAACAGAAGAGTCATGGAAGTCCCCTGACCCATAGCGTATTGATGGGCTGCCACGAAAAGTAGGAGCAATAACCTTCGCATCAGAATTGGGTATTAAAAGGAATATTAAAAGTCAATCCCAATTGCCAACCATAGGTCGGAAAGGCTTGAGAGGAATACACGTTATAAATGCCCCGGCCCGTTACATCCCAATTATCGTTTACGGGCACTTCAAACCCCGCATTGACAAAGGCTAGCGCGGCTGCCCCCCATAAGTTAATTCCTCCCCCTGCTCCTGCACCTACCTGAGTTTCGACAAACCACATGTTTGGCTGAAGGCGCAGACCAAATAAACCTTCGGCATAAGCGCCTCTGCCGTCTGTAAAGGCCCAATAGCTCTCGCCTCTAAGCTGAATCATTCCTTTTTTAAACAAGCGAAAAGCAACCCCTAGATTTGAGAATCCGTCTTCGCCGAGATACGTTCTTACCCCATTTTCTATACTGAGATTCATAGGCAAATATCCGTTCTCGTTTTGTACCGATGTGTAGTTAAAATCTATACCCGTGTGCAAGCCTGTAAAGCCAAAATAGAACGGTCCATCTACCCATCTGAGTATGCCAGAGCTAAACCCTATAAACTTTCCATGGTGATGCCATTGAAGTTCTCCCTGTACCCCAGTTAGAATACCTCCTCCCGCAGGTGCTTTTCCACCACCACCTGTTCCTAAGTTAAGTTCGGCTAAAGCTCTGAATCCCATGTAATCTTTGAAGACCCCGTAGCCACCGTACACATCCATATATCCACCTAGATCGGATACTGCTGCAGTCAAGTAAACGCTTTTGTAGGTGTATTCATTAAACAATCGACCTCCAATACCAACGAAGGCGGTATTTCGATCGTGTTGATTGAACGTTGAAAACATCGCATTTGTGAAGATTTGGGATTGGCCCACATCGTAAGGTTGGCGACTAAAATCCTGTACTACAGTGAGACTAACTACAGGACTCCAACCTTGAATTATACCCGTACTTACGTAGCTATATTGCCCACCAAAGCCCAGATTGAATTGGCCATTCGAGTAGTCTACCATCATTGCTGTGGTTAAAAATCCACCCGAACCGTCATTGCTTTCTGCCCCACCTCCAGTTGTAAACATCAACTTTGGGTGAATATTGAAGGATTTCGATAAACCAATTCTACTTCCAATTTGATAACCAAAAGTGTAGTAACCAGCGCGTGAGCCTATGGCTGCATTGTTAAGACGAATACCGAAATAGGAAGGGCCATCCTTGATATGATAATTAGCAGCGGTTCCTATAAAACCGATAGGACCACGCGGCGCTTCGATAACCTGTAAAAAGTCAAAATCTATGCTGGTAGATTGAGAGAAACCCGTTAAAAATTCGCAGAGGAATAATAGAATCAATAGTTTTGCTCGTATGAAGTTTCGAAGCATCATTGGTGTATTGGTATTGCTCTTTTTTCTAAGTCCTAAAGTTAAGGCGCAGGAGGCTAGCGATTCCTCTGTTGTTGAAGAAATCGTTGTTTTCTCAACGCGGGGTATTAATCCATCTGGTGCACGATACCATTTAGACGGCTGTAGGTATTTGAAAAATGGTCAAATAAAGGTCGATGAGCGTCAAGCTCTTAACAGAGGGCTACTGCCCTGTTCAGTCTGTTTACCTGACCGTGCTAGTGCCTTGCCGTTCCTACGCACGAAAAGTATTGAATCTAGACCTAAGGCTTTTCGAAAATGTGTTTTCAAAACAAAGACTGGGGCAAAATGCGAACGAGAGGCGCTTCTAGATCATCGGTATTGTGAGCTTCACAAGAGTCGAGGAAAAAAAACGAAAAGAAAGCGATGAGCGTTTTTATAGAAAAACAAAAGCCCCTAGAGTAGTACTCTAAGGGCTTAATTTTGTTGGCGATCCGGACGAGACTCGAACTCGCGACCCCAAGCGTGACAGGCTTGTATTCTAACCAACTGAACTACCGGACCGTGTTCCTCAATGGGTTGCAAATGTAATAGCGTTTTTGAAATCTACAACACCTTTGAGCAAAAAAAA
>JAQWJX010000074.1:0-4024 GCA_029248145.1 Schleiferiaceae bacterium
GTGCCATTAAAGGACATTTTCGTCATTTGCGCAACATGGGTATGCAGTCGGCTTAATATCCCGCAGCGAAGCTATAGAATAAAAAAGGTGGCCTATTAGGCCGCCTTTTTTATGTGCATACTCTTTGTCAGCGGTTTCTTAACCATTCACTGCAACCACATCATCAACTAGGGTTGGCAACATTTTTTGCAGAATGCTAAGAATACCATTCTTTAAGGTCATGGTTGATGAAGGGCAACCGGAACATGCTCCTTGAAGTTGGACTTCAACAATTTTATCCTTGTAGCCCATGAAAGCAATGTTTCCTCCGTCTTGGGCGACTGCAGGCTTGATGTATTCTTCAAGAATATCCACGATGCGTCCTTCAATTTCACCCATATCTTCCGAACGAACAGCGGGCGAACCATCGGATGATGCTTCTTTGGCTTCAGCAGGGGCTAATTCGTCTTCATGTACGGCGACACCGCCTTCTTGAAGAAAATCAGTTATGAAAACGCGTACTTCTTGTGCTACATCATCCCACTCTATGACATCAAATTTTGCAATGGCGATGTAATTTCCTGAGATAAATACTTCTTTGACAAAAGGGAAATGGAAGAGCTTCGTGGCTAATGGCGACGGCTTAGCTTCTTCAATGTTTCGGAATTCTGCCGAGTCGGTTTGCAACAACATTTTGTTGCTCACAAACTTCATGACCTTCGGATTCGGGGTCATTTCTGCATAAATACTAACGGGTACGCGCTTGATGTCCATGATGTGGGGTTGTTTCTAAGTGCAAATGTACGTGGTAAAACTCGCAAAGCGTACATTTGAAAAGAGAACCTTAAACGACAATACCATGGCCTTCATTAAGCCCTTGCTAGGACATACGCCTGAATTCGGCACCGATTGTTTTACAGCGGATAACGCAACCATTATTGGCCAATTCAAATGCGGCGATGGTTGTAGTTTTTGGTTCGGAAGCGTCGTGCGCGGGGATGTAAACAGTATCACCTTTGGCGATAAAGTCAACGTCCAGGACAACGCCACTGTGCATTGCACTTACGAAAAGTTCCCGACGACCGTTGGCAATAATGTAAGCATAGGTCACAATGCGATTGTGCACGGTTGCACTATCGAGGACAACGTGCTCATCGGTATGGGCGCGATCGTCATGGACGATTGTGTGGTCGGTGAGGGTTGTATCGTGGCGGCCGGTTCGGTTGTGACTCAAGGAAAGAAACTTGCTCCAGGAACCCTCTGGGCAGGTGTGCCTGCGAAAGAAATGGGTCCCGTACCAGAACGTTTGCGCAAAGGGGAAATCGAGCGTATTGCTAACAACTACCAGAAGTACAGCAGTTGGTATGATGATGCGAAATAAGTATCTCAGTTTCGAATCGGAACGGCTGTATCTGCGCCCAACGACAGAGGAAGATGCAGCCCTTATTTTCGAAATCTTTACACAGGAAAAAGCGATTCGCTTTATTGGCGATCGAAACTTTCTTAATCAGGATGATGCGTGTGAATATATTCGAGCTAGGACCTTGAGGCAGCTGCACGAGCGGGGATATGGCAATTATACACTCATATTGAAATCCACAGGCCAAAAAGTCGGTGTAACGGGACTTTTTGTTCGTCCAGGGCTCACCATCATAGATTTAGGTTACGCCTTACTTCCATCGCACGAGGGAAACGGATATGCAAGGGAGGCTTCACGTAGGTTGATGCAGGCTGCGAAAGAAGATTTCGCGCAAGAAAAACTGAGCGCCATTACACATCCTGAAAATACTGTGAGTATCACGCTTTTAAAGGATCTTGGTTTCAAACATTTCGGGCTGAAAACGATTGAAGGCTACGACGATCCTTCAGAGTATTTCGAAGTAACGTTATAAACCCAATTTCGTTTTAAGGTTCGTGAGCATTGCTTCCGTCATGGCATCGAGGTCGTACTCCATGGACCAGCCCCAATCTTTTTGAGCGGCAGAGTCGTCAATACGCTCTGGCCAAGATGCTGCAATCTCTTCTCTAAAATCTGGAACACACTCGCATTCAAATCCGGGCATTCTTTTCTGAATACTGGCCGCAATTGTGGTGGGGTCAAAACTGATTCCTGCTAGGTTATAGCTGTTGCGAATACTTACTTTTTCTGCTGGCGCTTCTGTGAGTTCAATGGTCGCACGTATGGCATCATCCATATACATCATAGGCAAGGCGCGCTGGGCACTCAAGAACGCTGTGTATCGACCTTCTTCTAACGCTTTATAGTAAATCTCCACAGCATAATCTGTAGTACCTCCACCCGGTTGACTTTTCCAAGAAATCAGTCCGGGGTAGCGAATGGACCGAACGTCCACACCATATTTATTGAAGTAATATTCACACCAACGCTCTCCCGCAAGTTTCGAAATGCCATAGACCGTTGACGGTTCCATAACGGTTTGCTGCGGGGTGTTTTGCTTTGGTGTAGTAGGTCCAAAGACCGCAATTGAGCTGGGCCAGAAAAGTTTCTGAATCACCTTTTCCCGGGCCAATTCTAGTACGTGCAACAAACTCTGCATGTTCAAATCCCAGGCCTCCATTGGAAATTTTTCACCCGTTGCACTCAACATAGCGACCAAGTGGTACACGGTATGTATTTCATGTTTTTCACAAACCAATCGTAGTGCGCTTGCGCTGCTGGCATCGAGCACCTCGAAGGGCCCATTAAGGAGTTCCGAATGTTCAGGCTGACGGATGTCAGAAGCAACAACGCTATGGTTGCCGTATTTCTGGCGAAGTGCCAATGTAAGTTCTGTTCCTATTTGCCCACAGGCGCCTAGGATAAGGATGGTTTTATTCATGCTCTGAATGTGATAAAGATCAGAATTAGGTCCCTCAAAGATAACTTATCTTTGCAGGATAAATCACCCGCCTATGGATCCAAATGCTGGGAAAAGAACACTCGCTAATAAATTGAGTAGAGAAGAACTGCAGGCCAAGCTTGATGCAGAAACTTTTCAGCGTACTACGGTTTCTTTTTACAAATATGTCATCATAGAAAACCCACAGGAGTTGCGCGACGCTTTATTTGCGCAATGGTCACAGTGGGACTGTTTAGGTCGTATCTACGTTTCTAGAGAAGGTATTAATGCACAAATGAATGTTCCACAGCACCATTGGGATGCGTTTGATGCTTTCATACACGGCATCGAATATTTTCACGATGTGCCCTTTAAATTGGCGGTAACGGATAAGACAGAAGGGAAGTCATTTTTGAAGCTTGTCGTCAAAGTTCGAGAGCAGATTGTGGCAGACGGTCTTCAACCTGAAGACTATGACGTCACTGATGTTGGCGCCCACCTGACGGCCAAGGATTGGAATGAAGCTATCGAAAAGCACGATCCAGTGGTGGTAGATATGCGCAACCATTACGAAAGTGAAATTGGTCATTTTGAGGGCGCAGTCCTTCCTGAGGCCGAGACGTTCCGTGAAGAACTCCCCATGGTTTTAGAAAAACTCAAGGGTCAGGAGGATCGTAAGATTCTCTTGTACTGCACTGGAGGAATTCGCTGCGAGAAGACGTCGGCTTATTTAAAGCACCATGGATTTAACGATGTCAACCAATTGCACGGAGGTATTATTGATTACGCCCGCCAAATTGAAGAAGAAAAACTATCGAACAAATTTCACGGCATCAACTTTGTCTTCGATGAACGCTTAGGCGAAGCTATTTCGGATGAGGTCATTTCCGAATGTCATCAATGCGGCCAGCCATCCGCTAACCACGCAAATTGCGCGAACAAAGCGTGTAATCTACTTTTTATTCAGTGCGAGGAATGCGCTGAAAAACACGAAGGATGTTGCACTCCGCAATGCGTTGAAGTCATTAATTTACCGGAAGAAGAGCAGATTGAAATCCGCAGAAAAGCGAAAGAGACGAAAAGATTCCACAGACATACGAAGGTAAATTTGCGAAATGCCTTCTCTGAGAAGTAAATTGAAACACAGAAACTAGACAGAGAACCACCATGCAAGACAAGAGAACACATCTTCAAGAACTTCAAGA
>JAQWJX010000077.1:0-4210 GCA_029248145.1 Schleiferiaceae bacterium
GCGACAGAACTGTCCGTTTGCCCAAAAGCTAAAGCAGAGACAAACAAGCCTAATGCGAGTAGTTTATTTCTCATAGTACACTTGTATTTGAGCGGTTCCTAGCGCATAATCCACTTTAGATATATTTATTTCTTGAACATCAATATTCATCTTACTTGCAAGGATTTCAACCTTCTCTTCTAGCAAACCGTTTTCTAAGTCTGCTACAGGGAATGTAACGTTGATTTTCTGCCTAAGAGGCTCCACAGCCTCTTCAACCAACAAGAAGCGCTCTAGTAAATAAATGAACCCTAGCACTAACCCGTTCACCACAACAAGCTCTAACCAGCCCTGTGAACCCGACGTCAATGCATTTATAACAGCTATCCCTATTGATGCAAACAAATACGTCATCTCCTGTGGCTTTAGAGCCTCCGTGCGGTAGCGAACGATGCCGAAAACAGCGAACATTCCAATGGCCATGCCAATCTGCATGTCAAAAGTCCTCAATGCATGTGCTAAAAAGAAAACAACCACAGAAATGATGAAGAAGCTGTAAACAATTTTGCGTGATTCGTAACTGTGCTTGCTTACTATCCGCATCTGAACAATATTGAAAATCAATATTAAAGCAAACCGAGTGAGCAATTCAAGCAAGGCGTTTTCTGAGAATGCAGTCATGAGATTTTTTTTGATCTAAGGCGAAGATAAACGAAAGCATCAACATCGCAGATTTCGCCGTATTTTTACACAATAATTTACACAAAATGACAACACCGTTTCTTTACATTGGCCCTGGTTTAGGCGTTGGCGCTGGTATCCTTATTGTCTTGGTTCTCGTGTTAATTGTAGCTGCATTTGGCTACCGTATTTGGTATACGATTAAAAAGGCCCGCAAGAAGTAAATGTGGACGGTCCTTTTCATAGCCTTCCCCACGCTTTCAGGAATACTACTGAGCATCGGGGTATTGCGTATGAAGAAGCCGTTTTTCAAACTTGCCCTCCACAGTGTAGCACTGCTTGATGTACTCATTTCTGAGCAAGACGACGATGAAAAGTTTGAGGCAGTCAATGCCCAAACCGCAAAGACCGTCAAATCGCTGCTGCTGAATCTCGCGCTCTTATCTGCGCTCATCGCGTTTACCTTTTACACCTATTACTACCTACCCGGTCACTTCTGGGCGGACGTATTGCCCGACCGGCAAAAACTTTTGGCCTTCGGTGTAGGTACACTGCTCCCCTTCTTATATCCCAAAAAGAAAAGAAGCGCCTACAGCCCTATGGCTCAACTGTTCCACCGCCTCATTCTTAACCACAACCACCTAGGAAGGGCATTGCTGAAAAGACAACTCAAAGGCATCGAACATCCCGTTCAAACAGACCATACCTCTGCCGTTTTAATTACTGGTTTAGCGCGAGCAGGAACGACCGCGCTCACACGTGCACTTACGGATCATGGCCCGTTCGCCTCTTTAGACTACAGCAATATGCCGGTTCTGCTCGCGCCCAGACTGTGGAGTAAATTCTATAAACCGAAGAAAAAGGAAGAAAAAGAGCGTGCACACGGCGATGGGATTAAAGTCGGGCTTGCCAGTGTCGAAGCACTGGAGGAGTACTTCTTTAAGGTGGCAACTAACGACCGGTTCATCTCTACTACCCAGCTTCATTTACACGAGATCAGCGCGGAAGAAAACGACCTTTACCGCCGCTACACGAAAAGTCTTTGTGACAACGGTCAAATCTATCTCGCTAAAAACAACAATGCCATTTTGCGTCTGAAATCGATCCTGCCACAGAATTCAGATATGAAGGTTTTTATATTAGTTCGAGAGCCTCTTCAGCATGCTTTTAGTTTGATGAAGCAGCATCAGAAATTTGAAAAAGAACAGACAGAAGATCCCTTCATTTTAGAGTATATGAATTGGTTGGGACACCACGAGTTCGGACTGGGCCAATTGCCTTTTCATCTATCCGAAGCGGCCCCACAAGAAACCGACCGCGCACAACTCAACTACTGGCTCGAACGTTGGGTCGACTATTACAATTATGCGAAAACCCTCAGTACCATTCAGTTCATCGCCTACGAAGATTTCGTTGCCCAGCCAAAGAAGGTGCTTGAGCGCATAAGTACGGAAACGGGCATCGCATTGAAGACCGAAGACATAGCGCTTTTCCCAAAAGCGCCTGTCGATGTGCCGGAGCATGATGCGGGACTCGCCGCGCGCGCACTGGACATTTATCGCGAAGTTGTGCCGTCACTCTCGGTATAAAATCGATAGGTTTTGCTACATTCAATCTGCTAATATTGCATTATCATGGATATCCATTCTACCTTAAAAACCGTTGTCCCTGAACTCTCCTCAGAGTTGCGTCAGCACCTAATGACTATAGGTGAATTAGAGCATTATGAAAAGGATGAATTAATTCTAGACTATGGTATCCAAGCCTGTTTCTTGCCTATAATTCTTGAAGGAAACGCACGTGTCATGCGCGGAGATATAGACGATCCCTCGAAAGAATTGCTCTTGTATTTATTAACTCCCGGTGAGATTTGTCCGTGTGCCGCTTTTTCCACCTTGCCAAAGGGGGAAATGCCCATCACCGTGGAAGCAGAAACGCCTACTGTGATACTAAACGTGCCTATTGGAGAATTAAATACGATGGCTACAAATTATCCGGAATGGCGCATGTATGAATTAGCAAATTTCCGCAAGCGCTTTGAAGAGCTACTAAATTTAGTTGACAATGCTATTTTTAAGCAATTGGGCGCTCGTTTACGTGCCTACATAGAAATGCGCTGTCGTGTCAGCGGACATAAAGGAGTGGCGCTCTCAAAGGTCAAAATGGCATCTGAACTGGGCACCTCAAGAGAGGTGGTTAGCAGGCTGCTAAAGTCGCTTGAAAATGAAGGTGTCATCACACAAGACAAGGACGGGGTGCACCTCGTACATTAATCAAACGATCCCGACGATGCCGGGCTTTTTTTGACTTTAATTCAGGAGCAACCGCTCCGTATATGCCTTAGTCTGCGTTTGCAGTTGTAAGAGATAAGCGCCCTTAGGAAGCGTTGTGAAGTCAAAGTCTGTGATCTGTGGACCATCGGTTACAAGACTGCCTTGCGCCGCCATTTTCCCGCGTATATCGCGCAGCGTCCATTCGACAGAAGTGCCTTGTGGAAAGTCAAACAATACATCAACCCATCCTGTGCTAGGGTTAGGGAACACCATAAATGGTTTTGTTTCGATCCGTTCAACCTCAACAACATCCATAAACGCCGCATCCGTCAATTTTACATCCGTATAAATGTGCCATTCTCCCGGAGCGTAAGACATCGGTGCTGTAGCGTTTGAAACGGTAAGGGTATCTCCTGTAAAATAGTCGTACCAGATTCCTGTATGCTGAAAATTAGGATACACGTCTTTTTGCGTTACTGCAAAGTTTCCAACAACGGTAGCCTGCATTGAGGCACCACTGAGGTTAATACGCTTTGAGGATCCGTTGAGGGCATACGTGAAATTCGACGTGTTGAACACATCATACTTCTTGCGCATGTCCATCATAGAAGCCATATAGAAATAAATTTTCTGGCGGTATTGGTCGTTGTAATAGTTCCAAAGAATGGGTTTTTCGCAAACGCGACAAGGATTGTCAATCGAGATATCATAGCCTAATTCTTCAAACATGTAAATCATCTTCGGCCCTGGAATGGTATAGAAAAAAGCGCTGGCTTGAATGATGCGGTCTGCACGCGTCGCCAGCGTTTTTGTATCGTACCCCCCGCTTGCATTACCGTAGGTCTTAATCTTGTACGAAGCGCGTTCTTCGTCGTGGCTTTCCATATAAGAAATGAGGTGCTTATCGTTCCAGCCACGCTCTTTGTAAATACCCCATTTGAAATCACTATCTGGTGTATATCCCATGGCCGCCTCATAATACTGGTGGGTCGCATTTCCCCAGAGCAACATACCATAATCGCTCAATTCTTTTTCCTCCTGATTGGGACCCCAATGCTCTAAAATGACATAAAAGTCCGGATCTACATTCCAGCATTCATCCGCCATCCGTTTAAGCGCTGAAATGCGTGTGGCCTGATAACTGTCTGCGTTTGAGCTGTTCGTAAAGCCTTTCGTAAAGTCAAATCGGATACCGTCAATATTGAAGTTTTCAATCCAGTAGGTGTTGATTCGGTCTATATAGTCACGCGTCGGCTGGACGAAATGATCAAAGTCAT
>JAQWJX010000099.1:0-13708 GCA_029248145.1 Schleiferiaceae bacterium
GACTCCATACTTCTTTCAATGGACCAGCAAATGAGTTTATGGGTGGAGAACAGTGAGATTTCGATGTTGAATAACGGCGATTCGATGTTTCTCAGTACGGATTTTCATGGGGTTATTTTGAGATCACTTATGCTCAGTGAACTGACCGATGGTGCCTTTGATATATCCATTGCACCATTGATTCAAGCGTGGGGGTTTTCTGGTGGATCACGAAAAGACTCGATCAATGTGGATAGTTTGATGAATTTCGTCGGTTACAAAGGAATGGTTGCTCATAGGCCGGGCAAACGATTGGAAAAATATGCATTGCCAGAAGGCTACGCTATTGATGTAAACGCGATTGCTCAAGGTTATACGGTGGATGTTGTAGCCGGTCTTTTAGAACGTCAAGGCGTGTCTAATTATATGATCGAAATAGGCGGCGAGGTTCGTTGTAAAGGCATCAATGCAAGAGGTCGAAAATGGCGCATCGGTATTGAAGAACCTACAGAAGAACGTATTTCCGGCCAGTTTCAAACGATAGTGGAGCTGGACAGTATGTCCTTAGCGACGAGTGGAAATTACCGGAAATATTGGGAAGACGAAACAGGGCAGAAAGTCGTTCACAGCATAGACCCAGAAACGGGGCGGCCAGTCATCAGTAATCTGTTGAGCGCAAGTATCATCGCATCTGATGCGACGACTGCTGATGCATTAGCTACGGCTTGTATGATAAAGGGCATTGCTGGTGCTACGAGGATGCTCGAGCGCTTTCCGAATGTGGAAGGTTACTTTATCGTGGGGACGAAATTTGGTGAGATTGAAGTCGTTGAGACTCCAGGTTGGAGCCACTATAGGGTTAACTAGCCTGTTCGAGTTTCGTTTCGCACTGGTTGGGGTCTTTGCCACAGTAGGAGCACGTTTCACCGTCTTTGTTTAAAAACGGACTTTGAGAGGCACAAGTCCCAGCAAATTCGCCGTCTTTTTTTGCCCAAATTTTGATCGCAATTCCCGCGAATCCCAATCCTAAAAGCACTACGGTAATTCCGATAAGTTTCAATGCAACCATGGTGAGGGTGTTTTTTCGTGAGCCAAAGGTACAACGCAGTATTGAATTATTAAGGCATTTGAATGCGAATGGAATTCTCAACCGAAGCTGTGGTAACCGACGGCTGTGATGTACATTTGTAAAACCATTTTAACTTAAAACCAGATACATATGAAAATTACTGTTGTAGGTGCCGGAAACGTAGGTGCTACAGTTGCTGAGAACATAGTTCGTCGCGAATTGGCAGAAGAAATCGTTTTACTTGACATCAAAGAAGGATTTGCTGAAGGTAAGGCGATGGACATGAATCAATGTGCAACCTTGAACGGTTATGATTCTAAAGTAGTTGGTTCAACGAACGACTACAGCAAAACAGCAGGTTCGGCTGTAGCAGTAATCACTTCAGGTATTCCGCGTAAGCCAGGAATGACTCGCGAAGAGTTGATTGGAACAAATGCAAAGATCGTTCAAATGGTGACTGAGAATTTGATCAAGCATAGCCCTGAAATTATCATCGTTGTGATCTCTAACCCAATGGATACCATGACGTATTTAACGTCAAAGACTTCTGGATTACCGAAGAACCGTATCATCGGTATGGGGGGTATTCTGGATTCAGCACGCTTTAAATACCGTTTAACAGAACAATTGGGTTGTTCTCCAAACGACTTACAGGCACAGGTTATAGGAGGTCACGGCGATACTACTATGATTCCTTTAATTAATCACGCTACCTACAACAGCATGCCAGTAACGCAATTCCTTTCGCAGGAGCAGCAAGATCATGTAGTCAAAGAAACCATGGTTGGTGGCGCTACATTAACTGGATTGATTGGTACTTCTGCTTGGTATGCTCCAGGCGCTGCAGGTGCAGAGCTCGTGGAGTCGATTATACGCAACCAAAAGAAAATGTTCCCGTGTTCGGTATTGCTGAGCGGTGAATACGGTCAAGAGGATATCTGTATCGGTGTTCCTGTAATCGTTGGTAAGAACGGTTGGGAGAAAGTGGTAGAGTTTGATCTAAGCGCTGACGAGAAAGAGAAGTTTGAAGCTTCTGCTGCTGCAGTTCGCAAGATGAACGCTGCACTAGACGAGAATCTATAAGCCAAGCGCTTAAAATATACCCCCAGGGGCGAAATAACCCCCCCCCGAGCGCGCAGCGCTCGGGGGGGGGGTATCAAAAAGTAAATTAGGGTCACTTGAGTATTCTTTCGCCGGAGACCCATGTGCAATAGTCTTTACCAAAGAATCGGTAGCGTGTCTTGGCAATTAATCGATAAACAATGTCGAGCAAAAAGGTAGGTACGAGATGAAACACTTTGGTCCAACGGTAACCGGGTAGCTCGTGTAGGATCAGTAATACAGCTTTGGAACGAATGTAGAATTGGCCGTCTAAAAACAAAACGACAGAATCCTCACTCTTTAAATGTTCGGGAAGATTTTCTTTTGCCCACTCGCTTGTTAACGAGGCGAAAGAGAATGTGAGGTAGTAATCTCTAGAGTGAATCCAGTCGACACTCTTGTTGCACAACGTACACGGGCCGTCAAAAAGAACTACTCTTTCAGACATTACTGAACCATTAAACGTTCTACGCTACGCAGGCCGTTAGTTGCGTTAAAAACAACCAAATACATACCTTTCGCAAGTAGAATGGAATTTCGAGTGCCTACGGATACCTCACCAAGCAGTCGCCCTTGAATGGAATAGATTTGTGCAGCAGTAATGAAGGGATCCGTACATTCAAATTGGAAAGATCCTTGGGTCGGATTGGGGTAAAGTTTACACTTAAAGGGAAGCATAGCCGTCTCTTCGATTGAAATATCATTAAAGGCTTTTCCTTCGAAATAGTGCAGTCCACCGCTCATGTTTCCCAAAATTACATCGGGGTAGCCGTCGGCATTCAAGTCTCCAACTGCGGGATGTAAACGCGACCCTGACGCAAGAAAATGGGTATCAGCACTCCTTAAGGTTGGACGAAGATTAAACCGCATGTTGGGACGCTTGTTAGATCGTCCGCCATAAGGCATTTGGCAACCGTCATTCGTAATCCCGTTCCAGCCAGTCACATCCCCGTAGCGCATGCTGGTAAAGGAGGTGCTTTGAAGTTTGACTGGAATATCGCCCGTTTGCGCATGTTTTGAAAAACAAATCTCTACCAGTAGGTGATCAGTGCCATTCCAGGTAAAGGGCACGTCTAATGCAATATCATTCCAACCGGTAGTCATTACGCGGATACCACTGTAAACGGTTTGTAGGCTCTGGGTTATAAAGGTTGTTTGCGTCGTGTCTGAGACGTGTGTCATTTTGATGTCAAACCCCTGAGTCAGATAAAGGCTCGCATTTGTGCCCAATTCGAACCCAATGGTTTTTATCTGTCCATAGATTCCGCCTGCATTCATTAATTCGTCCTTACTAAAGACGATCTGGGTCCGGCCATTACGCTTGGATCCTCCAAAGGGTGTTTCTTCTCTTGATGTAGATGTTATTGCACCACCGCCAAGAACTAAGTCCAGTGCTGTCGCACCGCTCATTGTTGTACGTAAGCTGTCTTTCTGTACCACTCCCAAGCTTTCGGATCCTATGAGTAGGGTTGTGTCTTGCCCAAAGACAAAAGCAGGTACTGAATAACCGTCTGGTGCTTGAGGGCTGGTCATGTCTATCCCCGCCCAAGTGGCATCTACTAATGTGAAAGCACCGGGCATACTACCCGTATTTTCGTAGTAGGCAATGGCGCCAAGCTCATTTCCTACTAAAAGATCGAGATCACCATCTCCATCAATATCGCCTAGTGCGGGAGCAGCAAAATTGCCAACGTCTATAGATTGTAGGCTACCGCGATACGTGAAGCTGTGGGCTGTAAAAGACCCTGTGTTTTCGTAATAAAATAATTCACCCGTTTCTGTGCCTACAATCATGTCCGGGTCAAAATCGCCGTCGAGATCACCAAAAGTCGGACTAAGGCTTGCGCCGAGGTTATTGTAACCGGCATTAGCTAAATCAGTATCTGTCAACGTGAAGGCGGGGGCCGTATTTGTTCCTGTATTCTTATACAATAACATTCGGCTTTCATAGGTGCTCGGCGCAGTATACAGACCTTTGCCACCAACTACTAAATCTAAATCTCCATCGAAGTCTATATCTACTAGAGCAGGCTTTGCAGCAGAACCTATGTCAAGCATATCGCTGACTAGAAACGCGGAGTCTAATGTTCCCCAGCTCGGGTTGTTGAGCGATCCGTTATTTGGATAAAGCCAATTGTTCTTTGTATTCTGTGATCCATTCAAATTAGGGCCTACCATTAGATCGGGGATACTGTCAAAATTAACATCCTCATAAAATGCTGCTGGAAAATATTCGATTGCTGTGGGTTGAGCGAGCGGGTAGAGGGTATCCTTTGAAACCATAAAAGCACTATCGATATGACCACCGTTGTAAGCCGCAACAAGGTTGGTGAAACTTACATCACCGATAAGTACATCTTGAAGTGTATCTCCATTTAGGTTGAGCGTCAACAATGAAGAGCCCGCATGCATTCCGCTTGAAGTTTTTTGACTGAATTCAAGTTTCTGAACACCCGCGCAGCCGTTTAGGGTGAGATCGTTGGAGCTGAGGTTTTCTTCAAATCGGCCCCAGCATGTGGTATTGAGTTTAAAGTCAAGCGCACACGCGCTCAAACCTTCGTGCCAATTAATAGTGGCGCTCTGGCCAAAAGTTAATATATCCAAATCACCATCATCATCGATATCCGAAATGGCGGGGATGTCGCTACTAAAATTATAGAGATTAGTGGATGTGCTACCTGCATTAGTTCTTAAATAAGGGGTGCTCAGCGCCCAAGTAAAATGGACGGAATCTGCTGTGCTAGTGTTCTCCCAAACGCCCATTCCTCCCAAAACGTAGGCGAAAAGATCTTTTTTTCCGTCACAATTGTAATCTCTGAATAATGCCCAATTTTTTACTGCAGGGAGCAACGATGCATATTCCGGTTTGCCCACCCAATTGCCGTTTTCAGCGATAAATGTGATCCATCTGCCGCCCTGTCGATCAAAGGCAACTAAATCTTCAACACCGTCTAAATTCAAATCCACCTTCGACCATTGCGGTAAATCCAACCCGCCTAAAAATGGGTAGGGAATACTGGATCCGCCTGCATTCACTGCAGTTCCCGCCGTCCAGTCAAAATTAAGTCGGTTGCTTTGACCAAAACTCAACAGGCCAGAAAGCAGAAAAATAAGGGGTAAAACACAGGTCCTTCTCATAGGTACTCAAAGATAGGATAAACTTAGAAGCCTGCAGGTACAAAAAACTTTAGGTTAGGCACCTCGAACTGACTATATTTGCGCGTTATTGAAAAACTGAAACAATCCATCAGGATGCAGAACAAAGGATTAATTACCGTTTTCGCGATTGCACTAGGTCTGGCTTCATTGTACCAGCTCTCGTTCACATGGGTCGCGAACAACGTCGCTAGCGATGCAGAGTCATTCGCCGCAGGAGATGCAAATGTTAAGTCGGCTTATCTCGACAGTATGATGTCGCAAGAGGTCTACCCAGTACTTGGGTTTACCTACGGCGAAGTGAAGAAAAAGGAAATGAACCTGGGTCTTGACCTCAAAGGGGGGATGAATGTCATCCTCGAAGTGAGTGTGAAAGACGTATTGAAAGGTTTAGTGGCAAACGCCCAGGATCCTCGTTTCACTCAGGCCATTGCGAATACTGACGAAGCACAAAGCCAAGGTCAAAACAACTATTTAAACACGTTCTTTGCGGAATTTGATAAAATCAGCACCGAAACCGGTGGTGGGTTGTTATTAAGTGATGCTTCGCTTTTCGGTACGCCGGAAATGACGGATAAAGTTGGTTTTAATGCAGTAAATGATGCTGTACAGGCGGAAATTCGTCGCGATGTTGAAGCAGCGATTGCTAACGTATTCACAGTGTTGCGTGCGCGTATCGACCAGTTTGGTGTGGTACAGCCGAACATTCAGCGCCTAGAGGGTACGGGACGTATCTTAGTTGAATTGCCAGGTGTTAAGGATCCTGCTCGTGTTCAAAAACTTCTACAATCCACTGCAGAACTCCAGTTTTGGAACATGTACGAAGGTGCAGAGGTGCTTCCTTTCTTGGTTTCTGCTAACGATAAATTACGCGACATTGTTGAAGGCGAAAAAGTGACTACAGAAATTGTAGACGAAGTTCCAGATTTTAGTGATCTCGCAATTGAAGATGCTGAAGTCCCTGTTGATTCTGCCACAACAGATTCTTCAGATGTGCTTTCTACCAATAACCCATTGTTTGAAGTTTTCCGCCCAATGGTGAGTGAAACGGGAATGGCAATGCAAGGACCGCGCGTCGGATATTCACTCATTCGTGATACGGCAAAGGTCAACGCGTTTTTAGCACGTCCAGAGATTGTTCAAATGATGAACCAAGAGTTGCGCAATGCGAAGTTCCTTTGGAGCAGCAAGCCAGAGCCTAACTCCGATATCATAACCCTTTTAGCGATTAAAGGCAACCGCGAGAACACTCCTGAATTGGACGGTGGTGTGATCGTAGATGCGCGTCCAGATTTAGACGAATACAACCGCAACATTGTAACCATGGCGATGAACGGCACGGGAGCTCAGAAATGGCAACGCCTAACCGCGGAGGCAGCTGCACAAACGCCGAAGCGTTCTGTAGCAGTCGTATTAGATAACTATGTGTATTCTTATCCGCAAGTTCAGAATGAAATTGCAGGTGGTCGTACTCAGATAACAGGGAATTTCAGTGCTGAGGAAAGTGCGGATTTAGCGAATATTCTTCGTGCAGGTAAATTAGACGCCCCCGCACGCATTATTCAGTCCGATGTAGTAGGTCCTTCTTTAGGTAAGGAGGCCATCTCTGCATCGATTAATTCGTTTGCTATTGCACTTGCCCTAGTATTGCTTTACATGTACTTCTATTACAGTGGCGCAGGTCTTGTGGCCAATATGGCACTCTTGATCAACATGTTCTTGATCTTTGGTATACTCGCGAGTTTGCGAGCAGTATTGACGCTTCCAGGTATGGCGGGTATCGTATTGACCATCGGTATGGCTGTAGATGCGAACGTTCTTATTTTCGAGCGTATTCGTGAAGAAATGCGTTTAGGAAAAGGACTGCGTGCAGCAATTGTTGACGGATATAAAAATTCGAACAGCGCGATTATCGATGCAAACGTTACGACCTTCTTAACAGGTATAATTTTATTTGCGTTCGGTACCGGTCCTATCCGCGGTTTCGCGACGACTCTGATGATTGGTATTTTGACTTCGTTATTTACGGCATTGTTCATCTCAAGAATCGTATTTGAGAGAAGATTGGACGGTAAGAAAGACATCAAGTTCTCTACCAAAACCACAAAGAATTGGTATACTAATCTGAGCTTTGACTTCTTGAAGAAGCGTAAAGTTGCATATGGTGTTTCTACGGTAGTAATCGCAATTGGATTGTTCTCGCTCTTCACAAAAGGCTTGAACCTTGGCGTTGATTTTGTTGGTGGACGTTCATTCCAGGTACGTTTTGACCAGCCTGTAGAGGTTAGTGATGTTGCCGAATCATTGAGCAATGCTTTTGTAGATGAAGAGGGTAACACCTACACTCCGGTGGTAAAAACCTTAGGGGATGCGAACCAGGTAATCATTACTACGAGCTACCGCATTGGCGAAACGGGTCCTACAATTGATGAGGACATTCAGACTAAGCTCTATGCTGGCGTTGCAGATTTCTTCGCAGAAGAACTACCGTTGGAGTCGTTCTTTACAGACGAAACGGAAGATGCCATAGGTTTAGTCGGTTCACGTGTTGTTGGGCCAACTATTGCCGACGATATAAAATCAGGTGCAGTTTATAGCATTATTTTCTCGTTGATTGTTGTCTTCTTGTACATCCTCATTCGATTCCGCAAATGGCAATTCTCGCTCGGTGCAGTAGTTGCACTGTTACACGATGTGCTTTTTGTGATGGGTGTCTTCTCCCTCGCGGATGGGTTCTTACCATTCCAGTTGGAAGTGGATCAAGCTTTCATTGCTGCCATTCTAACTGTTATTGGTTATTCATTAAACGATACTGTGGTAGTGTTTGACCGTATCCGTGAAAACATGGGGTCTCGTGGTAAGCAAAACAGTATTAGTGTAAATAAATCATTGAACCAGACTTTGAGTCGTACGTTCAACACTTCGTTGACGACTTTCTTTGTACTTCTCGTTATCTTCTTGTTTGGTGGAGAAGTAATTCGTGGTTTCATGTTTGCGCTTCTGCTCGGTGTGTTAGTGGGAACTTACAGTTCATTGTTTATCGCTACTCCGGTGATGTTCGATGCTTCTGACAAGGAGAGCTAAGCAAACGAAAAGCAAAATTTTCAAAACCCCCGGCGCGCTCGCGCGCCGGGGGTTTTTTATTGTAAATTCGCGTAATGCAACATGTTTTTTTACTCTTTAATATTAGTGGCGGTGAATTCATCATTGTAGCATTGGTCTTTTTGCTTTTGTTTGGCCCGAAGCAAATACCGGGCATGGCACGGTCGGCTGCAAAGGTTATTAAGCAGGTGAAAAACGCAACTAACGACATCAAGAGAGAGATTTTAGACAATGCGGAGGAGAATGCCTTGACTGACGTTAAAAAAACAGTTGAGGAAGGGCGTGATGCATTCAAAGAGGTTACGGATACTATTAAAAGAGGTACCAAGCTGTGACGGCGCTTTTTCTATTAGCGGGTTTCGGTTTATTGTTATTGGGTGGCGAATTTTTAGTTCGTGGCTCAGTCGCTATTGCGCTTAAATTGCGCGTTTCAAAAGTCATAATCGGTTTAACACTTGTTGCCTTCGCTACTAGCGCTCCGGAACTGATTGTGAGTATAATAGCTGCAATGAAAGGGAAAAGTGCTATAGCTTTAGGGAATGTCTTAGGATCCAATATCGCGAATGTCGGGCTTATATTAGGACTGACGGCGTTGCTCTATAAAATGGAAGCACTTCGCTTAACTTATCGTAAGGATTGGTTGTTTCTGATCGGCGCGAATGTCTTGCTTGGTGGATTTTTGCTATCTGGAGGAATAAACGTTTTACAGGGAATGATTCTAGTAGCAACACTGGTTGTTTATAATGTTTTGAAAATACGCAGTGCAAGAATAGAGCGGGCATCTACAACTATAGGTGAGGATATTGACGTTCCCGCCATGCCTATATGGCAGGGTTTGTTGTTGCTTATTATCGGTGCAGTCGGATTGAAATTTGGTGCACAAATTTTTGTTTCTGGAATCGCAACGTTGGCAGCACAATGGGGTTGGAGTGAACGACTGGTCGCAGTGAGCCTTGTCGCCTTTGGCACCAGTGTTCCTGAGCTAGCTGCGAGTGTAATGGCTGCGCGAAAGGGTGAAGCGGACATAGCAATCGGCAATGTAATTGGGTCGAATATCTTTAATATTCTCAGCGTTTTAGGATTTACTGCATTAATTCAACCCATAGCACTTTCCGATCAGGCATTGCTTTATGTTGACTTTCCCATTAGTTTACTTTTCACTCTTTTGCTCATTCCTTTAATGGGTGTACTGAAATCTGACCGGCTAGATCGAGTCGAAGGGGCTTTGTTGCTTGTTTCCTACATTGTTTTTATGATTTACCTGTTTGTTTAAGGGGTTGATATCAACATTGGTTAATAATTTTTCATTGCACCCCACAAAAAATAGGGGTATCTTTGCGTTAAATTAAAAATTAGCCACATGCCAACGGTAAGATTTCTAGCACTAGAAGAAACAATAGGGCGCAAGCCTCAGCACTTTGAAGCACCTGGAACACGCGTTTCAGAATACTTCGGTTCGCACGTTTTTAATCGAAAAGCGATGCGTCAATACATGACCTCTGAAGCGTTTAAAGCAGTAAACGACTCTATTGAAAACGGTACAAAGATTTCAAGGAATATTGCAGATCAGGTCGCTTCTGGTATGAAAGCCTGGGCATTGAGTTTAGGTGCGACTCATTACACGCATTGGTTTCAACCTTTAACTGGGGCAACAGCGGAAAAGCACGACTCTTTTTTCGAGCCCACTGGAAATGGTGAGGCTATGGAGAAGTTTTCAGGCGGCATGCTTGTGCAGCAAGAGCCTGATGCATCTTCTTTCCCGAACGGTGGTATTCGCAATACCTTCGAAGCGCGTGGTTACACGGCTTGGGATCCAACTTCACCCGCTTTTGTCTTTGGCACAACATTATGTATTCCAACAGTATTCGTTTCGTATACGGGGGAAGCATTAGATTACAAAACACCATTACTACGTGCTTTGCAAGCAGTGGATGCAGCAGCGACAGATGTGTGCAAGTACTTTGATAAAAATGTCAATAAGGTTAATGCAACATTAGGCTGGGAGCAAGAATACTTCTTAGTTGATGAGGCTTATTTCCATGCTCGTCCAGATTTAACTTTGGCTGGTCGTGCGCTTGTGGGGCATGCACCTGCTAAAGGACAGCAGTTGGATGATCATTACTTTGGTTCTATTCCGGAACGCGCAATCGAATTCATGAAAGAATTGGAATACGAAAGCCGTAAATTGGGCATTCCAGTTAAAACGCGTCACAACGAGGTTGCTCCTGCGCAGTACGAATTTGCCCCTGTATTTGAAGAGGCGAATGTTGCGGTTGATCATAATTCGTTATTCATGGACCTTATGGAAAAAGTGGCACGACGCCACAATTTCCGTGCGCTTGTGCACGAGAAGCCATTTGCGAATATAAATGGCTCTGGTAAGCATAATAACTGGTCATTGGCCACCAATACCGGTGTAAATCTTTTGGCGCCAGGTAAAACACCAATGAGTAATTTGATGTTCCTCACCTTTTTTGTAAACAGTATCAAAGCGGTTTATAAGCATGCAGATTTAATTCGTGCTTCTATAGGCTCGGCTGGTAATGAGCACCGCTTAGGCGCCAATGAAGCGCCACCGGCAATTATTTCTGTATTTATTGGCGATCAGCTGAGCAAGGTGTTGGATCAATTGGAGAACATCGGTGGTGGTAAAATGACACCTCAAGAAAAAACCGATCTCAAGCTAAATGTGGTTGGTAAAATACCAGAGATACTTTTAGACAACACAGACCGTAACCGTACCTCGCCGTTTGCCTTTACAGGGAACAAGTTCGAATTACGAGCTGCCGGTTCTGCAAGTAACTGCGCCCAGCCTATGACGGTTTTGAACAGTGCTATGGCGGAGCAATTGATTGATTTCAAGGCAGATGTAGATGCACTCATAGCGAAAAAAGGATTGAAAAAAGATGACGCAATCTTTAGTGTGCTTAAACAATACATTCAAGAGTCTAAAGCCATTCGTTTCGAAGGAGACGGATATGGCGATGCTTGGAAAGAAGAGGCAGCTAAGCGTGGTTTGAGTAATGAGCCATCAACGCCGCGTGCGCTCGATGCTTACGTAAGCGATGCAACGCTTCAGATGTTTGAAAATCTCAACGTCATGTCTAAGCGTGAAGCCGAGGCGCGCCACGAAATCTTATTGGAATCGTACTTTATGAAAATCCAAATTGAAAGCCGTGTGCTTGGAGATTTAGCAGGGAATCATATTGTACCTACGGCGATCAAATACCAGAATACCTTGATTGATAACGTTCAACGTTTGAAGGATATCATGGATGATGCGACTTTCGAAACCGTGGCAAAAGAGCAGTTAGAAATGATTAAAGATATTTCTGCCCGTATCTCTAAAATCTTAGCTTCGAAGGATGCTATGATTCAGGCTCGTAAGGATGCAAATGCGCAAGAGGATGTGCGTGAAAAAGCCATCTTATACTACGATAATGTGAAATCTTACTTTGATGTTATTCGTTACGAAAGCGATAAATTGGAGCTTATGATTGACGATGAGCAATGGCCGTTACCGAAGTTCCGCGAAATGCTCTTCACTAGATAATTTTTGCTTTTCAAATTTAGATAGATAGAAACCCCGCCCGCGCGGGGTTTCTTTTTTTATTTTATCTATATTGTGGGTGCTTAAACACAAGAGACCAGACTCGCATGCAAAAACGCATTTTACGAACTTGGACCGTTGTCCTCGCTTTCTTGCCCATCATAGCTTTCGCTCAAGACGCCACTGTTGAAGAGGTTGATGTAAAGCCTCATAAGCTTACTGTAAAAGCAGACGAATATTTCGAATCAAAGGAGTATTCTGTTGCTATCGAAATTTATGCTAAGGCGTATTCTAAAGAAAAAACACGCGAACAAAAACAGCGTATTTCCTATAATATGGCTGAAGGATATCGGTTCACCGGTCAATGTAAAAAGGCAGCGAGTTATTACCAGCGTGCTTCAAAACTGGGTTATGGTGCTCAGGCGGACCTAGGTTACGCTGAGATGTTGCAATGTCAAGGAGAATATGAAGACGCAATCATTGCGTACGAAGCCTATAAAAAGTTAGTACCTAGCGATGCTCGCGCCGACCGGGGTATTCAAAGCTGTCAAAAGGCCGCGCAATGGATAGTTTCTGGATCACTATTCGCATTAGATAACGCAAAAGATTTGAACTCGAAAAAATCGGATTACTCAATAGCTTTTGCAGGAAAGCGCAGTAAGGAAGATTTAACGCTTATGATATCGTCTATGCGTGATGATGCAACTGGTCGTAAAGAAGACGGTTGGATGGGTCAGCGTTTCTCGGATATTTTTGTCATCGAGGGAGAGCGCAAAAAGAATAAGAAAAAGAAGAAGGGTAAAGAGGCGAACGCTAATGACGAAATTGTTTGGGGCGAATTAGATCCGATGAGCGATGTCATTAATACCAAAGACCATGAAGGCGTCGTAACTTTTGATTCTAGAGGTAAAGAGATGTATTTCACGAAGTGTATGCAAGTGAAAAACATGAAGATGGGCTGTGCCATCTACACTACCAAGAAAATTGGTCAAGATTGGGCAAATCCGGAGCCTGTAGTTATAGCGCTCGATAGCGGCGCTTCTGTGGGACATCCTGCGCTTAGTCCGGACGACCAGGTATTGTATTTTGCCGGTGAAGTCGCTGGTGGAAAAGGAGGTAAAGATATTTATATGACGACTTACGATCGCAGAAAGCGTGAGTGGGCCTCACCAACAAATTTAAACATTAACACACGTGGAGACGAGCTTTACCCGTTTGCGCATGGTGATGGGTACTTGTATTTTTCTTCGAACGGTCACGTTGGAATGGGTGGATTCGATTGTTTCCGTGTAAAGCTAGATGAGAATGGCGCACCGGTCGGCGATGTGGAGAATATGCTTTCGCCAATCAATTCTGAAGCAGATGATATTTCATTGCGTTTTGTACCAGGCGATAATACCAAAAAAGGTTTTGTTGTAAGTAATCGCAAGGGCACACGTGGTGAGCATGACATATGGTATGTGACTGAATGGGAGAAATTCTTTGAGGCTACTGGTACCGTTGTTAGTAGTAAAAATGGTAAGCCCGTAAGCGATGTAACCATTGAAGTGAGTAATAAAGAAGGTCAATCGTTCACTGTAACGACAAATGCAAATGGTCAATTTGCTATTCCTCGTGGACAGATGGAGGAAGACAAATCTTATAAGTTGAATATGAGTCGCAAGCGTTTCCTAAATGCTGTGGGCGACATCACAACCAAAGGATTGGCCTTGAATGATTATGCACAGGTAAAAGAGGAGCGTGCTTATGTT
>JAQWJX010000117.1:0-4804 GCA_029248145.1 Schleiferiaceae bacterium
ACGCGGTTATCGGGTTCAATTTTCAACTCTACCCCACGATCGGCAAACCACTCCATGGTATCGCCGGGCTGGAATTTATGAAACGGCCCCAACAACTCTTTCTCACCTCTAGGGTAATGTAAAACCAATTCACGTGGATCAAAACAAGCATTAGTCACATTACAACGGCCGCCACCAGAGATTAATACTTTCCCTAAAACATCTTTTCCTTTTTCAAGGATGACAATGTTTGCCTCCGGTTGTGCCTCTGCACATGCTATGGCTGCAAAATACCCGGCAGCTCCTCCTCCAATAATGATTACCTGTTCTGACACATCTCAAAATTACGATAAAGTGATGCATAAATTCGATGTTTCAAAAATAACATTTACCTACATTTGAAAACAAAACGATCGCAATATGAACCTGAGAGAAGCACTAGAAGAGTCCCTTCGTAAGCGCCCATTTATCGAGGAGGCCCTAAGCGAAGATTTGATCAATCTTAGTTCGCTAGCCCGCATGATAAAAGGAGATATTGAGCAACTTACTGGTAAGGAGATCAAAGAAAGTGCTGTGGTCATGGCAATTCGGAGACGAGAGCCGCGGCTTCAATTTAAAATGCAGCATAAACTGCAGCAGTTTATCGGCACATTAGGCGATATCATCGTTCGCTCGAATTTAGTGGCTTATACCTACAAGAAAACGCCGTCATTACCCTCGAAACAAGCGCAATTCATATCCTATATCACGGAGCTACAAAGTGGTTTTCACAGCTTCACAGGCGGCATGGAAGAAACTACAGTAGTCGTTAGTGAAGATTACACGATTGCACTAGAAAAAGCGATGACCGGTGAAAAATTAATAGATCAAACGAATGATTTAAGCTCTATAACTCTTCGTTTACCCGATAGCAGCTCAAAGGTGATCGGTCTCTATTACTTTTTCTTCAAGCATATCGCCTCTGCAGGCGTTCCCATTAAAGAAATTATCTCCACCACTAATGAAGCTACCTTCATTGTTCACAACAAAGATGTCAATGCTGCATTCGCGATAATTAATACTATCAAGAAGCCATTGTAGAAAACCTTTTGTTATTCACAATATTTGCTAATAAGATGTACGCTTGCCAGATTAATTGGACTAATCTTAAAACCATAATTATGGAAAATCATGTTCAATTAATTGGGAATCTAGGAATGACTCCAGAATCCAAACAAATCAACAACACGCTCCGCACCTCTTTCAGCCTGGCAACGAATACGGTATATAAAGATGCTGAAGGCTCTAAAAAGACCATGACCGATTGGCACAATGTCGTTGCCTGGGGTAAACTAGCGCAAACTATGAATGAGTACCTTAAAAAAGGTGACAAGGTGGGTATCGCTGGTAGATTGGTTACGCGCAGCTATGAAGACACGGGGGGACAGAAAAAGTACTTTACTGAAGTCGTGGCTAAGGATCTACTTTTGCTTAGTAAAAAGCCAGCAGACGTTTAACTAATATGGTACTCCCCAGCATAGCTGTTGGGGAGTTTATCCTACTATTAATCCATTTTCAAAAACCACTGTTCCCAAGACCGCTGTTATGGGCTGCCCGAGTACTAAAGGTGCAGATAAGGCCATTGCCGCACCATCACTCTCTTTCATGCGTGGACGGGATGCTAAATCACCTAATTCATCCACCATGTAATACATCCCTTGCGCATGACCGTTTACATAATAAACTCTTTTGATAGCAACATCTACATGCATTCGAGCATATAAAACACCCGTGAACACCCATTCTAATAAGCCTTTTTTATTCTTTGGTAATTCATCATAAACCGCGGACGGAGTATCATCCGATTTCAACAATGCAACCATGGCGTTCAATCCAAATAAACGTGCCTTCATGCGCTCAAAATCGTCAATACTGACACCGCTTTCGAAAAGTACATTAGGAATGCCTTGGGCCATAAGGTAATCCCCTACTGCCGTTGGGTAAAATTCATCGCTGTAGCGTCCAATTCCATTCAATGGCATCTGCAATGAACTTAAGGCATTACCGACACGATTCATTAATGCTCGACGCACGGGAGTAATTTCCCTAGATTCGTTAGAAGAAGGTACTAGGAATGATGTATGGGCAGGCTCATCATTTACATGAAAAATTGATCGCTGATCGTGGAGGTTGAAACACAACTCAGGTGAATTCATCTTAATCCATCCAATGAGCTTTGCGCTTTCAATGGTTTGAAAGGCTCGGAAATCTCGATTCAAATCTATGGAGAGCCCGTTTCGACGAGTAAACCGAACATATGCATCAGGATTAATAACCGGTATGATATGTATGGAGTAGTCACTTAAATCCATTTTATTCCGCGTATAGAGATCTATGAGCGAAAGCAACATGAATACACCTGTAGTCTCGTTACCATGCATGCCGGCCCACATGCAAATGCTACGCGAACCCGTACCTAAGGTTGTATTCAAAATGGGACGTTCCTCAGAAGAATAACCGATAATTTCCCAATTAAACGCCGTCAACAATTCGTTGTATGGCATATACCACTGGTTATCAGATAAATATTTAGAATCGGAGGCTTGGAACATTCCCGTAATTTTAAAGGTGAAGTTAACGCACAAACGCGAATTGCTCATCTATTATCTACGTGCTATGAAAAAAATCACTATTGCTTGTCTCACGACGCTAATGCTCAACTCTGCTTGCACCCAAGAAGAACAGGTGCTCAACATTGGTTTCGGAAGCTGTAATGAACCGGATCAAACCCAACATCTACTACCTACGCTCAACAAAGCGCTAGATAGTCTAGATCATTTCATTTGGCTTGGAGATAATATTTATCTTAATAATGAGCAATGGAACAGCTATGATAGCACAATGGCCAGATATAAGTCTGTTTTTGGTCAGCCTGTATTTCAAGACCTATTGAGCAAAAGCAATCATTTAGCGATATGGGACGATCATGATGCAGGCCCAAACGATTGCGATCTATCTACTTTTTCGGGCTTTTCAACTACGATGAGGGCATTTAAAGACTTCTGGAAACCTGATTATCCACAGCCCAATACGAACAGCTATTACGGTCGAACCACTGCTGCAGGGGGTCTAGTAGATATCTATCTCCTCGACAATCGCAGCTTTAGAACTCATAAAGATGCATCTAATGCTACCGTTTTCGGTGTTGAACAGTTGAATTGGTTCCACAGTACACTGAGCCATTCAACAGCTAAAGTGCACATCATTTGTATGGGAGGACAGCTGTTAAATACTGCTGAGGTATTTGAGAATATGAGTAATTACCCTAAAGAACGTGCCTTGTTGTTGAAATGGCTCTCCAAATCGCCAGGAAAGCCCATTGTATTAACGGGCGATCGCCACAGCGGTGAAATTAATAAAGTGGTGATTGACGGTAAGTCTATCATTGAAGTATGCGCCTCACCACTTACGGCTAATGCGCATCCCCACCACTACGAAAATAACAGCACCCGAATACACGAGAAGACAACCGATACACAACATTATGGGATGTTACAATTGAAACTTCTCGATGCAGATCAAGTACGCTTGCAAACAGGGCTCTATGATTCAAACGGAACGGTCCTGTTTTCGTATCGTGAAACACTATAATTGATAAGTACGAACATCTATATATCAGTATTTTAAGTCCTTTTTAATAAAGTTTCACTTTTCATAATTATCGTTGGAACGATCTGAGGGTTGTTTCCAAAAATAACAACTGTAACACCTTGTTTCATATGTTGCAAATTTATTACATTTGTAACTATGGAAGCGATTGTACAACGTTTAAAAGCCTATATGGAACTTGAAGGGCATACACCTTCTAGCATGGCAAATGCGCTTGGAATGAACCGATCTACTCTAGTACATATTCTTAACGGGAGGAACAAACCTAACCTCCAACTCATACAAAAATTGTGTGCTTTTGATGACGAACTAGACCTTCGTTATATACTTACAGGAGCTCGGTCGAAAAAGAATAACACCGTCCCTCTCGAAGCGGTTCGCGCTAAACCCATCGCAGTACCAGTCCCTTCCCCCACCCCTTCTCAAGAGACAAAACAGAAATTGTTGGTATTAAATCCCAATGGAACATGGGAAACCTATACCAAAGAAGCGTAAGTCAACGTATATTTGTGCAGAATTCACAGAGATTATGACAGCAAAGAATAAGGTATTAATCGGACTCGTTATCGCGGCGCTCATTTCGCGCATTGCGCCACATTACCCTAATTTCACTGCTATGGGCGCTCTAGCGTTCATGGGCGCGCATCAGAACAAAAGTCTTTTCAAGATTTTGGCGTTGACTTTTGGTGTTCTAATGGTCACTGACGTATTCATCAATAACCTAATCTACCCCTCAGGATCCTTCGTCTTCATGTACAAGGGCTCTATTTGGACTTATGCTGGATTCATTATTTACGCTGTAGCCGGGCATTATGCAAAAAGTGGCACAAAGGGCATTGTGGCGCTTATTATTGGCTCCGTCGGCTTTTTCTTACTAAGTAACCTCGGAGTTTTTTTGAGCGAGTTCAGTCTTTTTCCTAGAACAATCTCAGGATTAATGGCCACCTATGCGGCAGGCCTTCCCTTCTATGCACCAGAATTGATCTCCACAGCATTATTCAGCGCAATCGCCTATGCTGCAGAGATCAAACTAGTTGCGACCGCTAAGGCCTAATAAATTACTTGTCTCGGTATAACTCCTGCTGGAATGGTCTCAATGAGACTACCCGTTGTAGAATACGTACGCACCTCGCCGCTACTTGCGTAGTCTTTAGCATCAAAGAAATATAGATTCCCG
>JAQWJX010000148.1:0-6889 GCA_029248145.1 Schleiferiaceae bacterium
GAGTATCAGGATAAAGAGTGCAATACTATTTAGGCCCTCACCACCATGCTTTCGCGTCAAAAAGCTACCGATGCCACCTACAGCCGCAAGAACCGTAATTCGCAGCCAAAGGCCGATGTCCTGACTGCCGGAATCAACAGCAAGTAGCAGTAGCAGAGGCATGTAGAAAAAGAGGGAGCGCAAAGACTTCATAAAAATCGATTTGTTCAAATATAACGAAAGGAATCATTGCCTGATTCTGCCTTATCTTAGAGGTCCCAAATACTTATCACAGACTATGGAAAACCCGGCTCCGTACGTACCTAAAAATAAGGTGCGCATTGTCACTGCCGCTTCACTTTTTGACGGACACGATGCAGCAATCAACATCATGCGTCGAATCATTCAAAGCACTGGTTGTGAAGTCATACACTTAGGACACGACCGCTCCGTTGAAGAAGTAGTAGATACTGCCATTCAAGAAGATGCAAATGCAATTGCCATGACCTCTTACCAGGGTGGGCATATTGAATACTTCAAATACATGCATGACTTGCTCCAAGAAAAAGGAGCAGGACATATCAAGATATTTGGTGGTGGTGGTGGCACCATACTGCCGGAGGAAATTGAAGAATTACATGCTTATGGCATTACCCGCCTGTACCATCCTGACGATGGAAGAAAGTTGGGCTTGCAGGGAATGATCAATGATTTGATTGCTCAATCGGATTTCTTAGTTGGGGATGCCTTGCCGTCAGATTTGGCATCGCTTCCTTCTGCGAGTACAGCCACTGTGGCACGCTGGATTAGTGCAGCTGAAAATTGTGGACAGCAGCATGCGGAAGCTTTGGGAAAAGTCTCAGAGAAAGCGGCGTCGATTAAGACGCCCATTCTAGGGATTACAGGTACCGGAGGTGCCGGGAAGAGTTCTATGGTGGATGAATTGGTACGCCGATTCCTTTTAGATTTCCCTGAAAAACGTTTGGCAGTGGTTTCCGTCGATCCTTCGAAAAGAAAAACAGGCGGCGCATTACTGGGTGATCGTATTCGCATGAATGCCATCAAAAACGGTAATGTTTTTATGCGTTCGTTAGCCACGCGCCAGGCCAATCTTGCCTTGAGTGCACACGTTCAAAATGCGCTAGACATTCTAAAGGTGGCGGGTTTTGATTTAATCATCCTAGAAACATCAGGAATTGGTCAAAGCGATACTGAAATATTAGACCACAGTGATGCGAGTTTATATGTGATGACTCCAGAATATGGTGCAGCAACGCAATTGGAAAAAATCGACATGCTTGATTTCGCCGATTTAATTGCACTAAATAAATTTGATAAGCGTGGGGCATTAGATGCCTTACGCGATGTTAAAAAGCAGTACCAGCGTAATCACAACTTATGGGAGCAAAATCCGGAGACGATGCCGGTTTACGGAACCATAGCAAGCCAGTTCAATGATCCGGGTACCAATAGTTTGTACAGTGCAATCATCGAGATGCTCAACGATAAGGCAAATGCAGGATTTACCAGCACCTTCGCGCTGACCGGGGAGATGAGTGAGAAGATTTTTATTATTCCCCCAAACCGCACTCGCTATTTGAGCGAGATTTCTGAAAGTCACCGAATTTATCGCGATCAGATCATGGCACAGGTGGAGGTCGCAGATAAATTGTATGCTTTACACCGCTCCATTGAAACCTTGGAAGACGAGGAGTTAATCGGCCAATTGCAATTGAGTTTTGACCGGATTAAAATGGATCTTGATCCGCACAACTGGGAGCGCTTGCAACAATGGCAGGCGACGGTTCAACGTTACAAAGATCCGGTTTATACCTTCCATGTCCGCGGCAAAGCCATCAATATTGAAACACATACAGAGAGTTTATCGCATACTCGAATCCCGAAAGTTGCACTGCCGAAATACCGCAGTTGGGGTGATATTTTGCGTTGGCTACTCTTAGAAAATGTTCCCGGTGAATTCCCTTATACCGCAGGTATTTATCCGTTTAAAAGGGAAGGTGAAGATCCTACGCGCATGTTCGCAGGGGAGGGAGGTCCCGAACGCACAAATAAGCGGTTCCATTATGTGAGCTTGGGGATGCCTGCGAAACGATTATCCACAGCATTTGATAGTGTAACACTCTACGGGAACGACCCGGACCGTCGTCCTGATATTTACGGTAAAATCGGAAATGCTGGGGTGAGTATATGCTGTCTTGACGATGCAAAAAAACTATATAGCGGATTCCGTTTAACGGACCCAACAACCTCTGTCTCCATGACCATAAATGGTCCAGCACCTATGTTGTTGGCTTATTTTATGAATGCAGCCGTGGATCAGGAATGTGAATTGTATATCAAGGAGCATAAACTTGAAGCAAAGGTTGCGGCCGTAAAAAAAGCAAAATACGATGATCAGGGACTCGAAAGTCCTTCTTATCAAGGAGATTTACCAGAAGGTAATGATGGTCTCGGCCTGATGTTATTGGGAGTTACAGGTGATGAGATACTGCCTAAAGACGTGTATTTAGAAATAAAGAAGAAAGCGCTTAACACTGTTCGCGGTACCGTTCAAGCCGATATCTTGAAAGAAGATCAGGCACAGAACACGTGTATATTCTCCACAGAATTTGCGCTGCGCTTGATGGGCGATGTTCAGTCGTATTTTATTGATTGGCAAGTGCGTAATTTTTACAGCGTCTCCATCTCCGGTTATCATATTGCAGAAGCAGGAGCAAATCCTATTTCTCAACTGGCATTTACACTGTCCAATGGTTTTACGTATGTAGAGTACTACTTAAGTCGTGGAATGGATATCAACAAGTTTGCACCTAACTTGAGTTTCTTCTTTAGCAACGGTATCGATCCAGAGTATGCGGTAATCGGTCGCGTAGCGCGCCGTATTTGGGCAAACGCTATGAAGAATAAATATGGTGCAGATGCGCGTTCTCAAATGTTGAAGTACCACATTCAAACCTCTGGACGCAGCTTGCATGCCCAGGAGATTGATTTTAATGATATCCGAACCACCCTTCAGGCGCTTTATGCCATTTATGATAATTGCAATTCCCTCCATACTAATGCTTATGACGAGGCTATTACAACTCCAACGGAGGAAAGCGTTCGCAGGGCCATGGCCATTCAGCTCATCATTAATAAAGAATTGGGTCTAACGAAGAATGAGAATCCTATTCAAGGCGCCTTTATTATTGAAGAATTGACAGATTTGGTCGAGGAAGCAGTATTGCTTGAGTTTGATCGTATCACGGAACGTGGTGGCGTATTGGGAGCCATGGAAACCATGTACCAGCGTGGTAAGATTCAAGAGGAGAGCATGCATTATGAGATGCTTAAGCATACGGGTGAATTCCCTATTGTAGGTGTGAACACGTTCCTCAATAAAAAAGGTTCGCCTACCGTTTTACCAGCAGAAATTATTCGTGCCACTGCAGATGAGAAAGAATACCAAATAGAGATGCTCGAGCGTCTGCACAAGGCAAAAGGAAAATTGAACGAGGAGATGATTAGTGCATTGCAAGAGGCTGCCGTTCAAAATGAGAATATTTTTGATGTCTTAATGGAGGCTGCGAAACATTGCAGTCTAGGCCAAATAACAAACGCGCTGTTCGAAGTTGGCGGACAGTATAGAAGAAATATGTAAATGAAATTACTTTCGTTCAATGTGAATGGCGTGCGCGCCGCCGCTGGAAAAACTTTAATAGAAGACTTGCACGAATTGGACTGTGATGTCGTGGGATTGCAGGAGACCAAAGCTACGCCGGAGCAGGTGAAAGAAGCTTTGGCCGAGTTGAGGGGCTACTATATCTATGCGTTTAGCGCGGAAAAGAAAGGATATAGCGGTACCGCGATTCTATCTAAAGTAGAGCCATTATCGGTAACAATGGGTATAGGCATTGCCGAGCATGATAATGAGGGTCGTGCCATTACCGCTGAATACGAGGACTTTTATTATGTAACTACCTATGTTCCAAATTCGAGTTCAGGTTTAAGGCGCCTGGATTATCGGACTCAAGAATGGGATGTGGCTTTCTTGGCTTATCTAAAAAAGCTGGAGGAGAAAAAACCGGTAGTGGTTTGTGGCGATTTAAACGTGGCACACCAGGAGATAGACTTGAAGAATCCTAAATCGAATTACAACAAAACACCAGGCTATACGCAAGCGGAGATTGATGGCATGAGTACGATGATTGAAGCAGGTTTTGTAGATACCTTCCGAAAGCTTTACCCAGATACCGTGAAATACAGCTGGTGGAGTTACCGTGGCGGCGCTCGCTCTAAAAACGTGGGCTGGCGCTTGGATTACTTTATGGTTAGTGCGGGGTTCATGGACCGAGTACAGGATTCACATATCTTGAACCATGTGATGGGCAGTGACCACTGTCCTGTAATGCTGCAACTGAAGTAATTACTGCAAGGTAAATTTAGTCGTGCCTGCCTCACAAATGAACAAGTACGTCCCTGGACTGCATTGTTCGGGCAGCAGCAATTCACTTGTGCCATTGGCATGCTCTAAAGAGCCTTGATCAACGATTTTCCCCTGTGCATCACTGATTTGATAGTCAAGATTGACAGCGCCAATATTGGTTTCAATCTTTAATATGCCATTTGTCGGGTTAGGAAATATTTTCAACCGTTCGATGCTGTCTTCTCCTAGGCCAATGTTGGCTGTATTCATAATAAAGTAGTAGCGTGCAACATGCTGAGGTGTGAAGCTAATATTGCCTACACCGGTATTGCCTAAAGCTTGTGTTGAAGCATTAGCCATTGGCATTCCTGTTTTCCATTTAAGATTTGGGCTTTCCCCAATGGTCATCTGATTTCCGGGTGAACCATTTAAATCGCTGTCTAAGCCGCTATTATTTGCATTGGTGTTGAAGGAGATAGTAACCTCGAAAGGCAGCGCTGTTGCGTAATCAATGGGTGGGTCGTGGTTTCCTTCGTACCCGATGAAATAAAAATGGTCGCGGCTAGTAACTCCATTACTAGGGAAATTGCCCTCTGTATAATGGTGCCATACGTAGAATGTACCGTTAAGTCCGGATGTGTTGGGTTTGGGAGTGATTTTAACTCCCGTGTTAGACAATGTTTTAGTGCCATTTAGCTCTGCCCAAGTGAAAGTGTCGTAGACGGAGGTTCCCAAAGATTCGGCACTATCGTTAGTACTTAGCCAAAAATCTTGTCCCGAGCCTAACTGGGTGGTTTGGTAGGTGTATGTGTAATCTGCGCTCGAAGATGCAAAGGAAGCGGTATTTCCCAGATCTTCTTTACCACTATACCCATGGTTGTAGCTGTGTTTGTAGACAACAATGGGTGTCGTTTTTTGACTCGCACTATAATTTCCGGTGTTGGCGCTTAGATGGTGAATGTTTATTTGTTTATCGGCTGTAGTCCAATTGGCATTTTCAGGATAATTCAACTCCACCCAAGCTCCGTGATAGCCAGGATTGTATATCCAATCGTTCCAAAAATCGTCCAAATCTACCCCCGTTGAGTTCTCAAAGGACGCTTTGAAGGTGTTCGCGTTGTAGTTGCCAAAAGTGTTGGTGGCAATGAGCTGTTTTACCGCATGGCTGAAAAGGCTATCGCCCAAAAATTCGCGTAAGTTGTGTGCGACCATTGCGCCCTTTTGATAGGTGTGCGTGCCGTAGGTTTGGTTTTGGTTGACACCGCTTAGTGCCAAGTGACCGCCATCATTTTGCGCGGCTTGTTTCAGTACGAGTGCTTGGTTGTTTTGTACGGTTTTGACGTACTGTGGTCGTCCATAGATCTTCTCCTCATAGAAGTGTGAGCCAAATTCAGCGAAACCTTCGTTGATCCACATGTCTTCGGCAGTCTCTGTCGTAACGGCATTGCCGAACCACATGTGGGCCAGCTCATGTGCAATAATATCTTCACCGCTGAGGTTGGCATTTGCCAAGGTACGAGGCAGATGGATCATTCCGGCATGTTCCATGGCGCCTGTTACGGTCATGGCATAACCCACTTTCTCAAAGACATAGGGTCCAAAATCTTCGACAAAGGCATCATAAATAGCATTGAGATTTACGAATCCTGCGGTCATGTTTGCAGTATCCTGCGCACGGCCATAGAGTTCGAACGATTTTCCTGCGTGCGTCCAGCTCTGCTTATGGTAATTCGAGACGGCAAGACTAACGAGGTAAGAGGGTAGCGGCGCCTGACCTTCCCAATGCCAAACTAAATCACCAGTGACAAGTGTGTCAACGGATGTGAGAATACCATTACTTGCACCTACTTTTCCAGAGGGTGTAGTGATATTCATTTCTTCCAAAGTACATTTCTCTACAAAATTATCGAAACAGGGGAAGAGACTACGGCCGTAAACATGTGGGTTAGCAGCGAAACCTACGCCTAGATTATAGTCATAGGCGCCATCGTGATGCATTCCGCCCCAGCCACTACCATCTTTAGTTGTGTTGCCTTGGTAATAAATGTCCCAATGCAGAATGCTCCCGGCAGTGGCATTATGGGTTATTATTAAATGTTCACCTTTTTGTGTGAATGAAAGAGGTCCCGAAGTGCTAATAACACTATCCACAGTAAACCCTAAAAGATCGAATCGAAGCTTCGAGAAATTTATCTTCACTCCGATTTGATAGGAGGCTTTTCCTGATAGCTGCTGGTTAGTGAATCCCGTTGTATTAATGTTAAGTTTTAGTTCCTCTAAGTCTGCAGTATCCGATCTAGAATTGTAATTAATGGGTGTGGTACTTTGTTGAGCAGCATGCGTATGTTTGGTGCTTTGGCAATTGTATTGCCCGAAAAGCACATTACTGCACATAGCTAATAATCCAACTAAAATCCCCCTCATTTTTAACTTCTTTGACGAACCGCTTCGTAGAGAATGATGCCTGTTGCCACGCTTACGTTC
>JAQWJX010000156.1:0-3371 GCA_029248145.1 Schleiferiaceae bacterium
AATCCTAACCAGAAGGTCGTACCCATCCCTTTCCAGATGGACGGCACCGGGGCTCCTGTAACGGTAGCTTTAAAGTCCTCATAGGTTGGCGGCAAGCACATTTCATCGTTACACACCATGAACTCCAATTCGCCCTCGATGCTGAAGTCCTCAATATGCGGCTGGAGTTTTATAGTGAAGTCGGCCGATTCTGAGAAATAGGCCAAATCCATGTCAAAATTGGGATCAAATTCGACGTGCGCTTCCCCCTCTTCCCAGTTTCCTACTGCGGTAAATGCAGAAGAACTGTCCAAAAGAAATGATGTTGGGATAGGACCTCCATCTTCAAGATGCTGACTGTATAAATGCCATCCAGGCGCTATATCGGCATGAACAGTGAGTAGGGTAAATTCCTCTGTGTGCTCGATACTCGTAGACCAGGTTACGGCCTTCGGTTGCGCGGTAGCTACAACTGTCAATACGGTGAAAATTGCGAATAAAAAACGCTTCATGTAATCTAGGTTATTTAAGGGTTGCAAGATAAGCGAAGTTATCCCCTTCACCAACTTTAGCCGATTCTGCAATGCGGTGGCCTAAAACCCAAATAATCGTATCATTTTGAACCACGACATAGGTCTGTTCTTTGCGGTGGCGTGGCAGCCGAAGGTTATTTAAAAAATCGGACACTTTCTTTGAACCGTTCATACCTAATGGGCGAAAAACATCTCCAGGACGCCAGAGACGGACTGTCCAAGGAAACTGTACAGCAGATTCGCCAAGGTATTCGTGTTGCTCATCAAATATACAGGCCGATTTTGGCACCTTTTCAAGCCGAAGTTGAAAAGGCAATTCATCCAATGATTCAAGGTTTATGACGATATACTCCTTCTTGTCCTTTTCGTAGGAAGGAACCAAATAAAATAGTTCACGGTCCTTAATCAACATATAATTTCTACCACGAGTCATTTGCCCCACCTCGCCTCTAAGTACATGACCGACTTCCTCAAAGTTGAAACCGGAATCGATCTGTTGGGCCAATTTATACAGCAGGTTCTGCCCTACTTCATTTTGTACCCAAGGTCCCATTTTCACGAGAACCTCCTCACCCGAAGTTTCTGTCCATTCACTTTTCCATTGCGACATGAAGCCAAGCAAAAGATCGCGGTCGCGCTCTAGATTTTCAATTGTTTTTTTCAGTCCTCCCATCCAGCGCGGCTCTACCTCATACAAAACGGGTGCAAGCTGGTTTCTAAACTTATTTCGGGTGTACTTTAAGGATTGATTCGATACATCTTCACGCCAAGGCAGTTCGTGAGCTTTTGCATAGTCTAAAATGGCCGCCTTATCCATATGAGCCAGTGGACGAATAATTTCCACACTATTCATACCTGTGATGCCAATCAATCCAGACCCTCGAAGCGCATTCATTAAAAACGTTTCTCTGCGGTCGTCCATATGATGAGCGGTGAATACGTATTCTGCACCCAAGGCCTCCGCGCGTTCTTTGAACCAATTGTACCTGACTTTACGGGCCCAATTCTGCACATTTTCGCCCGATCTATTCGCTGGATCTACCGTCAAAACTTCAATTTCGAATCGGTATTCTTCAGCATACCACTGACACCAACGCGCATCTTCGTCCGATTCCTCGCGTAAGCCATAATTTACATGCAACAAATAGGGGCGGATGCGGTAACGGTCCAGCAGGAATTGGCTCAAGACTACCGAGTCAACGCCGCCACTGAATCCCAAGACCGCTTTAGATCCAGTCTTTAACTCTAACATAGAAAATGGAGCTTTGAGTGCATGCCTTAAAATTACAATTAATGGTTCGAATCCGAACCCGCTGCACTTTGAAGAAGGGATTCCGCTTTAAGTAGGCATTCCTCGTATTCACGCTCGGGGATACTCAACAGCGTAATTGCACCGCCAACATGTGCGGAAGCGACGCCCTGTTTTGCATCAAGCGCGATGCTGCGAATAACTACATTGAAATCAAAATCACCGTTTGGCATGATATACCCTAAAGCTCCTGAGTAAACCCCTCGCTCCGTCTTTTCATGGTGTTCCGCCAATTCCATTGCACTGATCTTCGGAGCGCCCGTCATCGAACCCATCGGGAATGTCGCCTGTATAATGTCCCAATTCGAAGTTTCCGCTCGCGTATTGCAGGTAACGGTAGAAATCATTTGGTTCACGTTTTTAAACGGATAAACTCCAAAAAGCTCTTCCACTTGAACCGTTCCCTTCGCTGCCACGCGGCTTAGATCGTTTCGAACGAGATCTACAATCATTACATTTTCTGCGCGCTCTTTTTCATCCGCGAGCAGTAAACGCTCTTGCACGTGATTGTTTTCAGCTAACCTTCTATTGGTGCCTTTAATGGGCTGTGACCACAATTGGTCTCCTTTTTTCAAGATATAACGCTCTGGCGAAGTACAGAGCAGCTCTAATTCGTTCATTTTTACAAAAGCACTGAAAGGTGCCTTCGTTGCCTGCGCCATTTGCCGAAACAACTGCGCGCTGTCCAAAGATTTATATTCCGCTTTAAATGCGGTACAGTAGTTTACCTCGTAAATATCGCCGCGCTGAATATGTTCTTGGAGCTTACGGACTGCCTCGAGATAAGACTCACGTGTCTCTACAGGCTGAAAATCCAAAGTCGTATTGCCTACTTTCCTTGATTTTTCCGGAGCCAAAACGAGCGCCAAAGCACCCCCAGGTTCATCCGCATGCACCGTTAAGTTTCCCTCTCTATCAAGGGTGCCGACCACTTCCGGTTCAAAAAATTGTGCTTCGGGCCATTGTCCTATCGCGGGATTGCCTTTTGAAAGACGCTCAAACTCATGTCGCAGTTCGTAGCCTAAAAAGCCAAAACGCCAGCCGCTTTCTAACGCACCATTTTTGAGGGCCGTTGTATCGAATATAGCCTTTGCACCCCAAGCAAAAAGAAGTTCAAATTCACCCCACTTGCTTACGTATCCCTGCGAAGTGTAAAGGGCAAAAAAAGATCGACTGCCGGACAACTCCAACAGCCGATTTTCTAAAAGAATCGGATCGACATTATGTGCCGATGCGGTATTCATTAGCTGTGAATAGCGCGGTTCGCTGTTGCAGCTAGTGCCGCCTCTTTCAATGCCTCAGTATAAGTTGGGTGACCGTGACAAATGCGTGCAATATCTTCAGCTGAAGCACGGAATTCCATAGCCGTTACTGCTTCCATTATAATATCTGCGGCACGGGCTGCAACAATGTGCACGCCCAACACTTCGTCGGTGGTTTGATCCGCCAATACTTTAACTACACCATCGATATCTCCGGAAGCACGCGAACGACCTAAAGCTCGCATGGGGAAAGAACCGCTTTTATAAGCGACTCCAGCTTCTTTCAAT
>JAQWJX010000163.1:0-3181 GCA_029248145.1 Schleiferiaceae bacterium
AAACGGGTGCTCCAGTGATAGGACTTAACGACAGTGGCGGTGCACGTATTCAAGAAGGAGTCGTCTCGCTAGGAGGTTACAGCGATATTTTTTACCGCAATGTTCAAGCTTCAGGTGTCATCCCTCAGCTCTCTGCGATGATGGGACCGTGTGCAGGTGGCGCAGTCTATTCTCCTGCTTTGACGGATTTTATCATGATGGTCGAGGAATCCTCCTACATGTTCGTCACCGGACCTAATGTGGTCAAAACGGTTACACATGAAGAAGTGAGCTCAGAGGAATTAGGAGGCGCAGGCACGCACGCGACGAAAAGTGGGGTAACCCAATTCACATACCCTAACGAAATCGCCTTGATTGAAGGGTTAAAGAAATTACTCTCTTACGTTCCACAAAACTGTGATGAAGAGCCGCCTTCGCTTCCTTATACGGTAGGCGATGAGCTTCGTATGGGACTGCAGCACATCATCCCCGAAAGTGCGAACCAGCCTTACGACATGAAAGAGGTTATTGGTGAAATCGTCGATACGGACAGTTTTTTCGAAGTACATAAAGATTTTGCAGAAAATATCGTTGTAGGATTTGCTCGTCTCGCGGGTAAATCCATCGGTGTGGTCGCGAATCAACCGGCCTATCTCGCAGGTGTTTTAGATATTCAAGCCTCTACCAAAGGTGCCCGATTCGTGCGTTTTTGTGACGCTTTCAACATTCCTCTTTTAGTATTGGAAGATGTGCCGGGATTCCTGCCAGGAACAGATCAGGAGTGGAACGGCATCATTACTAATGGTGCAAAACTACTCTACGCTTTCAGCGAGGCTACGGTTCCGCGTATTACTGTAATTACGCGTAAAGCTTACGGAGGTGCTTATTGTGTTATGAATTCTAAACAGATTGGCGCAGATATGAATTTTGCGTGGCCAACTGCAGAGATTGCCGTTATGGGAGCTAAAGGCGCGGCAGAAATCATATTTAGAAAGGAAATTGCGAGTGCAGAAAACCCGGAGACAAAATTGGCAGAAAAGGAAGCAGAATATGCTGAAGCTTTTGCCAATCCTTACCGCGCGGCGTCCAGAGGATATGTAGATGAAGTCATCCTACCGGAGCAGACTCGTCAGCGACTCATTCGCGCTTACGCCATGTTAGAAAATAAAGCGGTTCAGTTGCCGAAGAAGAAACACGGTAACCTCCCGCTCTAATGTTCACAGATACGCATTGTCATCTCTATGACGAGGTCTTTGAAACACGTAAAGATCAAATCCAGACGTTGGCTTTAGAAAACGGAGTAAAGAGAATTTTGCTCCCGAATATTGATGTGAACAGCCTCCCTAAAATGGATGTGGTAGCAGCAAATTATCCTTCGCTAGAGGTTCGGAAGATGATCGGTCTGCATCCTTGCTACGTAAAAGAGGATTGGGCGGACCAATTAGACCAAATCGAGGCTTGGTATCATCATAAACCGGAAGAATTTTGCGCCATTGGTGAGATTGGCCTAGACCTCTACTGGGACCAGAGCACCCTAGCCCTACAAATAGAGGCATTGAACCGGCAATTGGACTGGAGTGTCGCTTGGAACCTCCCCATTGCTTTGCACGTACGCAGCAGTTTTAAAGAATTATTCCCCGTTCTTGAGGCCGCACAGGAACGTCACGATGGTAAAATTCGTGGGGTTTTTCACTGTTTTTCTGGAGGCAAAAAACAAATCAATCGGGCACTACGTTTAGGTGAATTCTACTTTGGATTGGGTGGTTCTATTACTTACAACCGCAGTGCTACCGACCCTGTAGTCAAAAACATCCCAACGGATCGGATTGTATTAGAAACGGATGCACCGTATCTCACACCGACTAGTAAAAAAGGTCAAAAAAATGAACCTGGATTCCTGCTTGAGGTAGCACAAACGGTCAGTGAAATCAAAGGTGTATCTTTAGGAGAATTGGCTGAAATCACCACTTTGAACGCTGAAAAACTCTTTGGGGCATGAGAAAAATTTGCTTGATCTATACCGGCGGAACCATAGGAATGCGTCAAAACGTAAACGGCAAATTAGCGCCGGTAGATTTTGAGGAATTGCGTAAAAACATTCCTGCACTGCGCTTATTGCCCATTGAATTAGAGGTGAAAACCATGGACCGTCCCCTGGATAGTTCAGAAATGGATCCTACCGTTTGGGCAGATCTGGCGACAGAAATTTACGGGCTTCACGATCTATTCGATGGTTTTGTTGTCCTGCACGGTACCGACACCATGGCTTTTACAGCCAGTGCGCTCAGCTTTATGCTGCGTGGTTTGAAAAAACCTGTAATTATAACGGGCTCACAACTTCCAGTTGGAGTGTTGCGAACGGATGCAGTGGAAAACCTATTGAGTGCGCTTGAATTCGCGGCAATGGAAGAATCAGGAACGGCCGTCATACAGGAGGTGTGCATCTATTTTGAATACAAACTGTATCGTGGTAATCGTTCCTACAAAAGGTCTTCAAACGAATTCAACGCATTTAGCTCCCCTAATTTCCCTTCTTTGGCAGAAAGCGGAGTAAGAATGACGGTCCATAAAGAGTTGCTTTGGCGTTCATCGAAAACAAAGTTGGAATTGCACAAGGGATTCTCCAATGATGTAGGTGTAGTTACGTTGTATCCAGGATTAAATTTCAATGCATTACAAGTGCAACCTAACTGGCGCATCTTATTGTTGCGCACTTTTGGTGCTGGAAATGCACCGAACAGTCCAGATTTTATTGAATTTCTCTCAAGGTGCAGCGACAATGGTACTGTAATTGTAAATACATCTCAGTGTGTCAGTGGCGCAGTCGTTCATGGTTTATACGACAGTTCATCGGCTTTGGAGCGTTTTAATGTATTGAGCGCCAAAGACATGACTTTCGAATCGGCGTTGGTAAAAGCGATGCTTCTGTTGAGCGAATCGGAAGATTTAAGAGAATTTGGCATTAAGTTTTCTTCAAGTCTTGCCGGAGAACTCACAGAGTAGTGTAGGGACACCAATTTTTTGTATTTTCGGCCACGCATATCAGGCTTAAACTATTGCCAAAGCCGGTAATGCAAAAACACTAAAATGTATTTAAACAACTAGTAAAATGAAAAAAGCACTCTCTTTGCTTGCTATCGTTGCCCTTTCATTGGGTACGGTTAACGCCTATGCTCAAGAAGATATGGCGGCTACAGAAGAA
>JAQWJX010000169.1:0-2615 GCA_029248145.1 Schleiferiaceae bacterium
CGCTTATCTTTTTTGCTTTCACCAAAGGAATAGCGAAGCATAAACTCATGCGAATTACCCAATGCAAAACCGTACGTATTTAAAGAAAAATCATAAGCATAACCCATTGTGATGTTTTCCGTCAAATGCACACCCGTATTAGCAGTGACTGCATAAGAGGAACGGTAGGCCGCACCAATGAAGAAGTACTCTTTATGATTGAACATTAAACCAGCATCTACCTGAGGAATAGTTACCTCGTTTGCACGTACTGTTACAAAAGGACTCAAAGTCATCAAACCTTTTTGCAAATTCACATCGTACTGTGTATTCACTACATAATGACGCATGTATTGGTACTGGAATGGACTGATCACATAATTGTCCGAAAAGTCCACCTTCGGTGCCAAAATGTTAGGCACCGCTGCACCGAAAGAGAAATCACCGAACTTAAGATTAAATCCAAAGTTCAAATCAAACTTCGCTCTATTTAATGCAGAAAACAACACGGGATCCAAATCATCCTGTACACGAATTCCACCCACGTTTATGGTATTGTTTACGTAGCCTGCACCCAGACCTAAGCTGAGGCTGTTTTGATCCGTAAACTTGACATGCCACGCGTAGGAACCGTAGAATCCTGCGCGTGATAAAATATCAGTTACATCGTTGAACGCATATCCGCTATACCCAAACTTCAGGTCTTCACGATTGCCATTGAACGCCATAAATTGCGTTTCGGGAGCGCCCTGAATGTCGGTCCATTGACGTCTATTCAATACGGTAATCTCAGTCTTCCCATCGAGGCCGCTGAAGGCAGGATTAAAGAGATGTGCAGTATTCAAATAATTTGAAACTAAGGGAAGTTGCTGAGCTTGAGCTGTCCAACCTGTAACAACTAATGCGAGTGTAAATACTAACTTTTTCATGATTAGAAGTTGTTTAAGATGGTTACCGCGGATTTCACTCGTATCTCATTATTGTGGGTCAACACAAAATAATACGTTCCGTCTTCGAGTGCAGAGCCACCATCGGTTGTTCCACCCCACGCGTTATTGTATACCTCCTGGTTGAATACTGGTGTACCCCAGCGGGTGTATACTGTAAATTCACAATCGTCTCCTGCAGTGATACCGCTAAGGTCGAGTACATCATTACGTCCATCGCCGTTTGGTGTAATAACGTTTTGGATGTTTCCGTACGTATTAGAATAAATGATTGCTGAATCTTGTTCAATCACAAACACTTGTACACTCGCAGTATCCTCACATCCGTTGAGGTCTTCTACTTGGACAAAGTAAGTAATGGTATCTACTGCAGGTAAAGCCTCTGTGCTTGAAGATTGCTGATTGCTGTAATAGGAAGGTGCATTTGCAAACCAATAGTAAGAAACGCCACCAGTAGCCGAAAGAACTGTAGATTCTCCTGGAGAAATTACCGGTGGGTTCGCAGAAGCAGAAGCAACTAAGGTATAATTGTAAACATTTAATGTATCAGCTGTTATACATTGATTTATTCCAATGGCTTCAATAACATATTGGCCCGGTACAGAAAGGAAGTTTTGTTTCCCCGTAAAGAATCCGCCATTCCAAGCAAAGTTCAATGCATTACTCTGAAGACTTACCAATACACTGTCGTAAACACAGATACCTAATGAATCTCCAGGCTGAATTAGTAATGATGGGAAATTAACAAAGTTGATGGTCTGTTCGTTCGTAATAAATGAACAGGCTTCATTCGTGATAAATAATCTGTAGTCTGCCGTATCCGCAACAATGGAAGTATCTACCACCATCCACGGCATAGTATCATTAGCTAAATTCAACCAACTGTTAGAACCAGAAGGGTAAGCAATTTGCCATTGGTATTCCCAAGTACTTCCCAACACGGTGTCTTGTGCTGTAAGTAGTGCTGAATCTGTCAAACACAATGTATTTGATGGTAAATTTTGCCATGGCCAATTCTGAACTAAGGTTGTTGTCGTAGGTACCGTATCCACAATTACAGAGTAGACTTTCGAGGTGTCTTTACACCCTCCTGGCAATGAGGTCACTTCCAAGTACCACGTACCTGAGGTATCTACTGTTATAGAACTTAATGTATCGTCTAAAAGCGGATACATCACTGGCTGACCAAAGATGTTCACGCTGTCGTCTTTTAACCACTGGTACTCATATCCCAGAATTCCTGGCGCAGGGAAACCAAAATGCTCTAACGTAGCGATAGTTCCCTTACACATGCGGATGGAATCAATACCGACAAAGTTAATTCCTGCACCACCCTGTGCAAAAACTGCCGCCGTAGGTAGGTAGGAATTGACCACAGTATCCATAGAATTTGCATCACAGAGATTGGAGCTTACTTCTATCCCGTACGTACCGGAAACAACTACAAATAGAGTATCCCCTGTTTCACCTGCAATAGGCGCACCTCCACTAAGCCATTGGTAGGTATAAGACTGTCCTGTAGGTGGCGCATCAGCAACAAGTAATGCGGTATCGCCTTCACAAAAGGTTAGCTCACCAGCCTTATCAAACCAGTTGAACGCTGAAAAACCTGTTTGGGGATTAGCACCAATTATTACGTTTGAGATAGTATCGCTCACCAAAACCGGATTAGAACTAATCATTCTAAAC
>JAQWJX010000170.1:0-7275 GCA_029248145.1 Schleiferiaceae bacterium
CAGACGCAGATAAGAAAGCAAAAGAGGATATTGACAAGCTCAACGCTGCTGATAGCATGGTGTTCCAAGTTGAGAAGCAAATGAAGGATCTCGAAGGTAAATTACCAGAAGATAAAAAAGGTCCTATTGATGCTGCGCTAACTGAACTTAAAGCAGCTCATGCCGCAAAAGATATCGCGGCATGTGATGCGGCTCAAGAGAAATTGAATGGCGCTTTACAGGCGGCTTCCGCAGAGATTCAAGCTGCAATGCAGCAAGAGCAAGGCGGGGATCAAGGCCCTGACGCAGGTACTGGCGGTGATGCCGGTGCAGCAGATGATGTCACAGATGTCGATTTCGAAGAAGTGAAATAACCCGCAAGAATTAAAGGATGTAACAGGCCCCCGTACCGCAAGGTGCGGGGGCTTTTTTATTATATTCACGCCACTTAACACTAATGAAACTCACCTACTATGGATTTAGTCCAAATCAATGATTTTCTTGCGACTATTGACGGATACATCGGCGGTTCAAGCTGGTTCGTTTTTGCCTTGCTTGGTTCAGGTATCTTTTTTACTCTTTACCTAGGATTTCCTCAAATACGCTACTTCGGTCATGCCATAGCAGTTGTGCGCGGTAAGTTTGATAAAGACGGTGCTAAAGGCGATACGTCTCACTTTCAGTCTTTAACCACGGCTTTGTCAGGAACGGTAGGGACTGGAAATATAGCGGGTGTAGCTTTCGCTATTCACCTGGGCGGTCCAGCTGCACTGTTTTGGATGTTAGTGACAGCTGCTCTTGGGATGACTACAAAATTTGTTGAGGTAACCTTAAGTCATAAATACCGTGAGTTTGCTGAAGATGGTACTGCTTCTGGAGGTCCCATGTATTACATGAAAAATAAGCTTGGTATGAAGTGGATGGCAACACTTTTTGCTGTTGCCGCCATTATTAGTTCGTTTGGGACAGGTAACATGCCTCAAGTGAATAGTATTGCCGCCTCTTTGAAAGCGACTTTTGGCATAGAAGAGATCGTAACTGGTGCTGTGCTTTCGGTATTGCTTGGTCTAATTATTCTAGGAGGAATTAAGCGTATTGCAGCGGTTACAGAAAAATTGGTTCCCGTTATGGCACTTATTTATTTGATCGGTGCTTTATCGGTGATTGTTACAAATTATGAAAATATTGTCCCTTCATTTATTAGCATTTTTGCGGACGTGTTCACTGGCTCATCAGCTGCAGGTGGGTTCCTTGGTGCAACCATAGCGTACGCATTTAACAGAGGTGTGAACCGCGGTCTTTTCTCCAATGAGGCAGGGCAGGGTTCAGCTCCAATTGCGCACGCGGCAGCGAAGGCAGAGCATCCCGTAAGTGAGGGTATGGTCGCTATTCTTGAGCCTTTTATTGATACTATTATTATTTGTTCCATCACAGGTCTAACTCTTTTAAGTTCAGGGGTTTGGAATCAAAAGCATCAAAACGACTTTAGCTTTGCTGATCTCGAAATTATGGAAGGGGGACTCACTGAAGATGTGGATGGCGGTCGTTTATTCAATCACTTTAATAACCAGGCTTGGTTATCGAGTGAAACACTGGTTCCATTTCAAGGAGAATTAGCCGTGAAGCAAGGGAAAATAAAATCAGAGGCGACTGTGCTCCATGCACGTTCTATTGCGGAAGAGGTGATTGTTTCAAATGAAGAAGGACCCTATTCTGGTGTACTCATGGTGCAAAAAGGCAGGTTACAAGAAACGGCAGGGCTCACCTTCACAGGGAAATCTTTGGTGCATAGCGCCCCTCTAACAGCGATTGCTTTCAACAAAGGGTTGTTTGGTGATTACGGCCAGTATATTGTCGCTATAGGTTTGTTGTTGTTTGCTTTTTCGACAGCGATTTCATGGAGTTATTATGGCGGTCGCAGTGTCACTTATCTGTTTGGCGTGAGGTACGTTAATTATTATCGTGTGTTGTATGTGATTGGCTTTTTTCTCGCCGCAATTATCGATACCACAATTGTTTGGACATTTGCGGGCATTGCCATTGCGCTCATGACTCTGCCCAACTTGCTGGGTATCTTCTTATTAAGGAAGGACATGAAAAAGAGTATTCACGAATACAAGGCATACTTAAAATCCAATTTTAATAAGGACTTGTAAATAATTGTGTAAACCCCCTTAAACCTTGAGTGAAAGTAAGTCTCTATTTAACAGAGTTGAACTATCTTATGCTCTTGTAAAAACGATTATATTTTCCCAATGAAGAAGTATCTTTTATCTGTTTTGTTTGCGCTTTTCGCAGTTTCCGGTGTACAAGCTCAAATTTCATCTGACTCTACACTCTATACTTCAGGTGATATTGGTGTTCAGGTAGTAGCGCCTGTTAACATTAATTCGCAAAGCTCATGTGCCGATACGGTAGGTGTTTCCATCCCTACAGGACACTGGATTTCATCCGTTAGATTGGAGTACACCGTCGAAACTACAGGCGGATTCTTCGGTGGTTCTGCACCGGACGATATAGGAACTTATCTAGAATTAGTCAGTGAAAGCGAAAAAGAAGCAGCATTGAGCTATGGTATTTCTGGTACAAATGGTACTACAGAAACAACCATACGCACTATCAATGACTTTAACGGCGCGGTTACAGATACGTTCTTGATTTTTGAATTAAATGCCTTTAGACAACAATTCAACACCGCATGTAATACAACGACTCAAAGAATAGCGGACAGTAGTTGGAAGGTTGTTGTCAATCACTATCCTGCACCGACGTGTTATCAGCCTACAGCAGTGGCGGTAGACTGGGTGATGAGTGATCAGGCCCAAATAAGTTGGACTACAGGTGGTTCCGCACAATGGGAAGTTGAATATGGAACGCCAGGATTTACACCGGGTACAGGTACTAGGGTAGCTGCGCTATCTAACCCATTTGTACTTAGCGGTCTTTCTGCTTCATCGAATTATGATTTTTATGTGCGCGATTCTTGTGGAACAAACGATGTAAGTATATGGTCAGCTGTGGATTCTTTGACCACATTGTGCGCACCTATAACATTTACAACTAGTTATACTGAAGATTTCGACAATACGACAAATTGGATACCTGGTTCGGGTTTTGATAATGACGGTTCCATTGTAGACGGTTGTTGGCAACGTGATCCTGCTGATCCAGACGATGGTCAAGGGTATGCCTTTGGTGTTGGAGAAGACAGTACGGGTACACCTGGAACTGGTCCTCTTGACGATAGAACAGGTGGTGGGCAGTACGTTTATGCTGAAGCCAGTGGAGCTGCAAATCAAAGTGTTGCTACATTGACATCACCGTTGATGGACTTAAGTTCGTTAACCGTACCAGAATTGAATTTTTGGTACCATATGACGGGTGCTCAAATCAATGAATTAAAAACGGAGGTTTGGTCAAAATCTACCGGTTGGGTAAATGTGGGGAGCATTAATGGTCCGCAACAGTCGGCTACATCTGATACCTTTTTACTACAGACCTACACGCTAAGCCAGTTTGTGGACGACACCGTTCTAGTCAAATTCAGTGCGTCGCGAGGTTTTGGAAATAATAATCAGGCAGATGTTGCTATTGATGACTTTGGATTTGAGGAGGCGCCTACGTGTCCAGACCCATCATTATTAGCACTTCAATCACGTACCACAACGAGCATTACATTACAGTGGCAAGCTGTAAACGCCTTAAGTTGGGATATTCAATACGGTGCTCCTAGTGCTGCTTTAGGCGCCACAGCGAACACAACAACCAGTGTTAGTACGAATCCGGCTACAATCACAGGATTAAGTGCAGGAACTTCATACCAATTTTGGATACGCGAAGTTTGTGGGCCTTCGGATAAGTCGGATTGGATAGGTCCAATCTTAGGAACAACGCATTGTGCTGCTGTCGCGGCGCCATGGTCGGAAGATTTTGATTCGACGACTTGGACTTCGGGAACTGGTTTCTACAATATCGGTAACGGCATGGCAGCATGTTGGTTTAGAAGTCCTGAATCCGATACGTTAGCGTCTTCCTCGCTTAGTTGGGGTCCTCGCTCAGGAACAACCACCACAGGTCAGACAGGGCCAACTACGGATGTCAGTGGTTCTGGAAATTACATGTATACAGAGGCTTCTCAAGGCGCACCAAATCAGGAGGCTATGTTAGAATCTCCATTACTAGATTTGAGCAGTTTGCTAAAACCGCGCGTTTCGTTCTATTACCACATGCGTGGGTTCTACGTTAATACTTTGAAGTTACAAGTATGGGTGGATTCAACGCAAACTTGGAATACATACTTTACTAAATCGGGTAACCAAGGAAATCAGTGGATTTTTGAAGAAGTTGATTTAGCGGGTTTTGCCGGCGATACCATCGTTTTACGTTGGATTTCGTCAAAAGGCAATGGTTCGCAGGGTGATATTGCTATAGATGAAGTGATCGTAGACGATCAGCCGCTTTGTCCAGATCCTTCGCAATTTGCGCTTACGAATGTAGGGTCTACGAGTGCAAGCTTTAGTTGGGCTACCGGTGGTTCAACCACATGGAATATTGAGGTCGGCCCCGTTGGATTTACGCCGTCCGGTACTGGTCTCACAAATCTTACGAATACCACCCATACCGTAACGGGATTAACAGCTGGTACTTCCTACGATGCGTATGTAAGAGATACTTGTGGCACTCTTGGCGCTTCTTTATGGATTGGTCCAATCACATTTAACACCCTTTGTAATCCACTTACAGCACCCTATACTGAGAATTTTGACAGCACCTCGTGGGTCACAGGGGCGAATCAATCTCCTGGTCAAATCGACGGCTGTTGGTTAAGAGCAGATACTATAGATTATTTCTTTAAAGCAGGTCCTCCGACCAATCATTCAAACAACACCGGTCCTGATGAAGACCACACTTCTGGTAGTGGTGGTTATATTTTTACAGAGGCCAACACAGGGTTTGGTGGCGGCTCTACATTGAGTAACTCAATAACATCGCCATTAGTCGATGTAACCACATTGACTACGCCTGAGCTAAGTTTCTTCTACCACATGTATGGAACACTCATCAATAAGTTGGTTGTACAGGCAAGGGTTCAAAACGGAAATTGGGGAACGGTTGCTACTATTAGTGGTGCACAGCAATCTTCTTCCGCTGCGGCATGGCTTGAAGAAGTAGTGGATCTGTCCAGCTATGCAAACGATACTATTCAAATAAAATTTGTCGCTTACCGTTACCAAGGTTTCAGTAATCAAGTGGACATCAGTATTGATGATTTTGACATTCATGAGGCGCCTAACTGTCCTAAGCCTACGAATTTCACTTCGACGGGTGTTACGAGTAATACGGCATCATTTAGCTGGACTACTGGTGGCGCTACGAATTGGCAACTGAATTACGGTTCAGCCGGATTTACGCCGGGAACAGGATCTTTCGTAGCAATGGCCTCTGCTTCTGGATCAATCACAGGGTTAAGTCCAAATACCACTTATGATGTTTACGTGCGCGATTCTTGTGGTTCAGGCAATGTATCAGATTGGGTTGGGCCGTTGACCGTATCAACACTTTGCGGTATGGTAACAGCACCATGGTCCGATGACTTTGACGGAATTTCCTTCGATGCATCAACAGGAGCTATCGATCCGTGTTACACAACGAGCACATCGACGACCTATTTCTGGCAGACAGGGCAAGGGCAAACGCCTACAAACAATACAGGACCGACTGCCGATCATACTACAGGTAATGGCAAATATGTGTATACCGAAGCTGTTTTTGCTTTTGGGGGTGCAGATTCTGATGCCGAATTCACAACTGCTGAAATTGATTTAGATACGTTGAGTACTCCTGAACTGACTTTTTGGTGGCACGGTGCGGGTGGAAATATCGACGAGCTAGAAGTAGATATTTTTAGTGGCGGAACTTGGACAAACGAACTTATTGTTAACAGTACGAATTATACACTACAAGCAAATCCTGCCGCGCAGTGGGAAGAAGGCGTGGTAGACCTTAGTTCTTATGCTGGAGATACGATAAAAGTTCGATTTACTGGGTACCGTTCATCTACTTTCGGCTTCAACTCAACGCAAGCGGATTGGGCTTTAGACGATATTAAAGTAGATAATGCACCGACGTGTTTGGAACCTACGGTATTTGCTAGTACGGCAAGTACCACAACGAGTGTATCTCTAAGTTGGACCACTGGTGGTGCGAGCAATTGGCAGATAGAATATGGTCCCGTTGGATTTACACCGGGTACCGGAACAGTTGTTAGTGCTGCAACAAATCCATTCACTGTGACTGGACTCAGCTCAGCCACATATTATGATTTTTACGTGCGTGATTCGTGTTCAGCCACTGATGTGAGTGATTGGGCTGGACCTATAACGGAATCTACTGCTTGTGGTACAGCAACGGCACCGTATTACGAAAACTTCGATAACGGTTTCGACGAAGGAAACGATACGGGACAAGGCCACAATATTGGTGCAACCATCAGTGCTTGTTGGTCACGCACAGATACGGATACAAACTACCGTTGGGGTGGTCGTGACGGAGGAACAGCAACTGGAGGAACAGGACCTAATGGCGATCACACAAGTGGTTACGGTAGTTACGTGTATGCGGAGGCAAGTTTCAGTACAGGGACGCCCGTTGCTACTTTAACTTCTCCTTCAATAGATTTATCAGCACTTACTGCACCCGAGATGCATTTCTGGTATCACTTATATGCACAGAACGGCTCGCAAGGGACATTGACCTGGAGTATCCAAGACGTCAGTGCAGGTACGTGGGTGGTTTTAGATTCTATATCAGGAACTCAAGGAAATCAATGGATTGAAATCGTTGAAGATTTAAGTGCCTATGCCAACAAGACGGTGAAAATTAAATTTACGGCACAGAAGTCTTCAGGTACAACGCCCCAACAAGGCGATATAGCGGTTGATGATTTAAGTATTGTCGAAGCACCTACATGTCCGGATCCTTCCGCATTGAGCGCGACGCCAACATCTACAACAGAAATTGAATTGGATTGGACTACTGGTGGTGCTACAGCATGGCAGGTAGAGTACGGTCAATCTGGTTTCGTTCAAGGTAATGGTACTATCGTAAATGCACTAACGAATCCATATACAGTAGCGGGTTTAACTTCAGGTGTTACTTATGACTTTTATGTACGCGATTCCTGTAGTGCAACTGAATTTTCGGATTGGATAGGACCAGTCACGGCTACTACACTTAGTTGTGTAGGCGGTTGTACCTACACATTGGTTCTAACGGACGATTACGGCGACGGGTGGA
>JAQWJX010000161.1:0-11970 GCA_029248145.1 Schleiferiaceae bacterium
CCTAAAAGACTAAAAGCCGCTCCTTCCAGAGCGGCTTTTTTTATACCCGGCCGCGCATGTTTCAGGCAAATTGAACCTTTTTAGAAAAAACTACACTTTTTTTGCAACAAGCGTGAACTACCCTGATACAATTGCGTTTAGATATATATGGAACATTCTGCGCAAGCAGATTTTCATGGCGGTTTAGGTAGAAAGGGAGCTTGGCGGCTCCCTTTCGTTTTTTATATACCTACGCGCAAAATTTCAGATAAAAAAACACCCCCGGGCGCTCCGCGCCCGGGGGTGTTTCCATTTTAATTTCGAATATTACTTTGTGAGATCGATCAATTTACGCAGGTATTCTTCTTTACTTGCAGCTGACCCTTCCACTAAAGCTCCATCTTTAAAAGAAGCTAAGAAAGGTAAATTGCTCACACCTGCCGCTTTTCGAGCGCCTTCATTGTGTTCTGCGTTCACATCTAAAAATAAAACATCACTGTGCGCTTCTTCATTGCTTACACGCTTGTATTTAGGCGCAAACATCTTGCATGCACCACACCAATCCGCATGGAATTTTACAACCACTCGACTGTGGTCCTTGAGCAATTTATCGAAATCTGCGTCGGTAGCTATTGTTACTGCCATTGTATAGAGGTATTAAGTTAATTCTGTAATCAAAAATACATAGACCATAACATCTGAAGTAATCATTCACATTGATGTTCTCTATGCACTTATTATCAAAGTTCGACTTGCGCTTTATAATCCTTGTGATACATGTCCCTAACTAGTCCGTCCGAAACTCCTATTTTGGGTACATAAATATGTTTACAACCCGACCATAGCATAGCCTTTTGATAAATGGGTAAGGCGTGCACAATAACATCTGCTCGGTCAAAGTTTAGTCCCAATTCAGTCACACGTTCTTCGGCAGATAACGTCTTTAATTCCTCTTGCTGTTCAGACACAAACGTATAATCCAATGGTGTTTGAAGCGATTTCATACTCAGCTTATGTAGTTTGTTAATATTTCCGCCCGCACCAATAGCAGCCTTATCTGAAACAGGAGCCGCGTATTTATGTAACCAGTGTTGCATTCGAGTCCATTCAGCCTCATCGACAAGGTTGTTCATCAACCTTACCCCACCAATCTTAAAGCTCATGGATGCCTCCACCAATTTATTTTTTATAACCGATATTTCCGTCGAACCGCCACCTACATCGATATAAATAAAGTTTTCCTGTGGCGCCTTAATGATGTCATAAATCTTAGAATTAAAAACTAATCGAGCCTCCTCTTTACCGCCAATTATTTCAATGGTAATGCCCGTCTCCTTCGCTACCTGTGCTACTATTTTCTGACCATTAACAGCTTCGCGCATGGCTGAAGTGGCTACGGCTCTAAAATCAACCACATCGTGGACTTTAAGGTAATGGGCGTAGGCTTTCATGCCTTCAATAAAACGCTTTTTCGTCTTGCCTTTGATTTTACCATATTCGAAAACATCTTGCCCCAAACGGATCGGAAGCCGCACCATCCCAGCTTTACGATAATAGGTATAACCATCCTTGTAGACTACATTAACAACAAGACAACGAACGGAATTCGAACCTATATCAATAGCTCCGAGTTTGGTAACAATCATAGTAATTAGTTTCTAACCTTTCAAAAGCTGCTTTTTAACGTATGCATACAAATCCAATTGCGCCCGGATTTTAGGTCCGTTGAGTTTACGGTAGGCATTGGATTGATTCGCATCGAAAACTCGTGATTTTGTGTTGTCCTTCCAAAGAATTTCGAAATGATCTCGCAATTGTCGCTTAATTTTCTCATCGTAAATGGGAACGGTAACCTCTACCCGTCTGTTCAGATTTCGAGTCATCCAATCTGCAGAAGAAATAAAATATTCAGATTGACCGTCGTTATAAAAACAAAACGCGCGCGTATGCTCTAAGAACCGGTCCACGATACTCACAGCCTCAATATTTCCGCTAAGTGCTAAATCACTGAAATCGATACAGTTAATTCCGCGCACTACCATACGAATAGACACTCCTGCAGCGCTTGCTTCGTATAATTTAGCAATCATACCGTGATCACTCACACTGTTTAATTTTACCCAGAATTTCGCTTCTCGGCCAGCATTTGCATGCGCAATTTCTCGATCGATCAGCTTATAAATTCCTTCGCGAGTGCTATTGGGACTGACCATTAAATGCTTGTAGTTATACTGCTTATATGGTGATTCTATAAATGTAAACACCTTTCTGACTTCTTTAGTGATGCGCTTTTGAGAAGTAAGTAAGTGATAGTCTGTATAGAGCTTAGCAGTGCCTTCATGGTAATTTCCCGTTCCAACTACACAATAATCTACTAACTTTTCTAATCCTTCATCGCGGCGAATTAAAGTCAATTTTGAATGCACTTTTAAACCGGGAACTCCGCTGACTACCTTAATTCCTTCGGCACGAAGCATATTCGTCCATTTGATATTATTCGCCTCGTCGAATCGTGCCTGGAGCTCAATAAATACCGTTACATCTTTTCCATTTTTAGCCGCATTTACTAGGGCAGAAATGATACGGCTCTGGCTGGCCAATCGATATAGCGTAACTTTTACCACACGAACTTTGGGATCAATAGCAGCCTCTCTCAATAAGCGAATCACTTTTCCAAAATCATGGTACGGCGTGTAGAGTAATACATCTTGCTTCTTCAATACTTCGATGATGCTCCGGTCTTCTTCTAGGGCTGGATGGGGGACAGCCGGTAATTTTTCGTGCTCTAAAGAACTATCACCCACATTTGGGAAGTGCATTAAATCCTTTTTATTGTGGTAACGACCTCCAGCAATAAGTCCATCGAACTCAGAAATACCTAAACCATTAACTAATAAATTCAGTGTTTTGTCTGATATATTTCGGTCATACACAAAACGCACCGGATCTCCTTCGCGGCGTTCCATAAGACCTTTCTGAATTTTTTCCATAAAGGACTTACTGACATCGTCATCTAGAGTAAGCTCTGCATCTCGTGTTATTTTCACGGTATGTGCTTCTACAGAATCGTACTTGAAAATATGGAAAATACTGTCGAGGTTGTACCGAAGCACATCATCTAGATACATGACATATTGCTTACCGTATTTGGGTAGCGTAATGAATCGGTTCAACGTACCCGATGGTACTTCAATAATGGAGAACTGCTCGCTATCGCCTTTGATCAATCTTACGGCTAAATAAATACCTTTATCCCGTAAATAAGGGAATTCAGGAGCCTGACTTAACATAAGATTAGTCAGCGCAGGACTGACCTGATTGCGGTATACATCACGAACGAAGTCTGCTTGTTTTTGCGTTAATCCATCTTCGGAAATAATCTCTACGGAGACTCTAGAAAGCTCCTTTTTCAAATCTTCATAGATCTCCTGACCGCGCTGTTGCTGATCGTTTACAAGTTCATTCAATCGCTTTAATAACTCCCCAGGCGCATGCCCCTCCAAATTATCTTCATGATGTTTATCCGATGTCAACTGCAATCTTCTAACAAAAGAGTAGCGTACACGAAAAAACTCATCCATATTATTTGAATGAATACCTAGAAATCGAATGCGCTCAATCAGAGGTACAGCACTGTCCTCGGCCTCTTGTAGTACTCGCGCATTAAATTTCAACCAGCTTATGTCGCGGTTGTATAGACTTAAGTCTTTTTCGTTCATCTACTCTTTGAGTCTTTTAGGGAATTCATACTGAACCAACTTTCCATTAGTATCTAACTCTCGCCAATACCTGTCATGGGCCTCAGTACTTTTAGCGCGTCGAATTAAAATAGAGTTTATAAGTCTCTAAAATACACTAAATCAACGTTTAAGAACTACCTAGAGTGTAGGTTTTACAAATTCTTAATGCCGTTTTTATATAAAATTACTGTCGCGTTGTCTTCTTCGCCGCATTCCACAGAACCTCCATCTCACTTAAATCCATGTCAGACAGTGACTTACCGGATTTTCTCGCAGCGTTTTCCATAAAAGTAAACCGGTAAATAAACTTCTTATTCGTGCGTTCCAGCGCCATCTCTGGATCAAGATTACTCAAACGAGCGAAATTTACAAGTGAGAACAGTACATCACCTAACTCTCCTTCTATATGGTCTTGGTTTCCAGATTTTTGCGCCTCTTCAAACTCTTCTAATTCTTCGCGAATTTTACCCCAAACATCTTGAGGCTCGTCCCAGTCAAAACCTGCACCTCTCGCTTTATCGCCAATCCGAATTGCTTTCACGAGTGCCGGCAGCCCTCTTGGCACTCCTTGAAGTACGCTTTTAGTGCCTTTTTCTTTGAGTTTGATTGCTTCCCAATTGGCCTTAACCTCATCCTCCGTGGTAGCTTCAACATCACCATAAATATGAGGATGGCGGTGAATAAGCTTTTCAGAGACACTATTGAGTACATCGGCAACGTCAAAAGCACCCTTCTCGCTTCCGATTTTACTGTAGAAAACCATATGTAGCATCAGATCACCAAGCTCCTTTTTAATCTCATTTAAATCGCCTTCTTCGATGGCATCCGCTAACTCATAAGTCTCTTCGATAGTCAAATGACGCAAGCTTTCGAGGGTTTGCTTTTTATCCCACGGACATTCTGCACGGAGGGTATCCATGATGTCTAACAATCGACCGAAGGCCTCTAATTTTGCTGCGCGACTATTCATATATTAGGCTTCTTCCTCTGTCTCTTCTAATATCCCTAATAAATCATTTTTGGCTAGGATATTAAACCACTGCACTATTTTTTTAATATCGCTTGCATAAACCCGCTCTTGATCGAATTTCGGCAACACCTCTCCAAAGAAATCTTCCAGTTCGTTTTTACTGCTCTTATGAGTCAGCGCCTCTTTGCCTTCTGTTACTTCAGCCATGGCTTTGAAAACATCACGAAGCGGAACTTCTTCCTCATAGGTGTAGATTGCAATATCACCTAAGGAACTTACGTTTGCAGAAGCAGAAATACTGGTGCGCTTCCCATCGAGAAGGCTTTCTACCACAACACCACCCTTGTTTTGAGCTACTAATTTGAATAAACCCGGTTTACCGGCAATTGATAATACAGTTCTTAATTCCATTATTCGTTATTTAACCAATCTCTTACAGTTTGTATTTCTCCCGTTTCGGAGACACTTATTAAATCTAAAAGCGCCTGAGCATCAGTCGCCAATGTATGTTCTGGATAGCGCTTCAGGAGTACGCGTAAAAACTCTACCGCTCGTTCACCGTCGCCTAATGTACCGTCGAAAAATAATGCCAACTGAAGCAAAGCTTCCGGAGCATAACGGTCTTGAGGAAACTTATTAGAAAGTAAGATGAGGTAATTTACCCCGTATAATTTGTAGGCACCCTCCTGATTCATACAGGTTAAACCCGCCTTCATCAAATAGACTGCATCCGTTTTGATTAATGAATCCTGAGCGACGAAATGAGCAGCAGCACGAGTATACCCCGCTGGCGTTAGCACATTACGTTCCACAAGTTCTAAATAGAACAAAGCCGAATCACTCGTCGCAACTGCGGCAGGATGCTCATTAATATTTTGTTGCGTCGGTGAAGATTGACAACTGACAACAACCATCAAAAATACCGCAATCATATACCTCATTTCGCTTTCGGAAATTTCATAGGATAGCCCGCTGAAATACCGCCACGCTCTATTCTTCCTAACGCACCTTTTATTAACCTTTTACGTAAGGGTTTAATTTTCTCTGTAAATAACACTCCTTCAATGTGATCATATTCGTGTTGTATGACACGCGCCGCGAGTCCGGTATAGGTTTCTTCAACTAAAACCCAATCCTCAGTGTAGTATTCAATCACAACTTTTTCCTGTCTAAATACGGTTTCCCGGACGTCCGGTATACTCAAACAGCCTTCTTCCATCCCCCACTCTTCGCCATCTTCTTCAATGATAATGGGATTAATGAACGTCTTTTTCAAAGCTGAAAGCAATTCAAAATCATCGCTATCTTCCTCGGCAAATGGACTTGCATCAATAACGAAAAGTCGAATACCTCTACCGATCTGGGGTGCAGCTAACACAACACCTTGAGCATTGTACATGGTTTCATACATGTTTTCTATCAATGCGTCTAGACCTGGATAATTCTGATCAATTTCTTCGGCTACTTTATGCAGTACTGGATCGCCATAAGCGACAATAGGTAAAATCATTGCTTGGATTCTAAAGGCACAAAGATAGTTATCGCTGCGCTAAATAGTTCTCTAATATCAATGCGGCCGCTACTTTATCAACCGCACCTTTTTCTCGTCGTTTTGACTTCTTCATTCCGCCTTTCACTAAAGCATCAGCAGCTAAGGAGGAGGTGAAGCGTTCATCTACTCTAATGATGCGTATTTCAGGCCATTTCTCGCCAATTTTTTGACAAAGACCGTCAATAAAAAGTGCCACTTCAGACGGCGTTCCGTCCCAGCGAACGGGAGCCCCAACGACTAATTCCTCGATGGGTTCTTCTTCCTGGCGGTGCTGTAAAAACATCAATACGTATTCTGTTTGAACCGTTTCTAAAGGGAACGCCATCATGTGCATAGCGTCCGATTCTGCTATACCCGTACGCTTTGCACCTACATCTAATGCTACAATTTTTGCCATGGCTCAAAGGTAGTCTAAAGCAAGTGAAAGCCGTACCTTTGAACCTTTAAGAGCACACTATTTATGCAAGACTTACGACCAACTATAGAAGCCGCATGGGAAAACCGCGGCTTATTAAAAGAATCAGTCACTCGACAGGCCATCAGGGCTGTAGTAGGCGCATTAGATAGCGGAGAATTACGCGTTGCTGAACCTACATCGAACGGCTGGCAGGTAAATGAATGGGTGAAAAAAGCAGTGGTTTTGTACTTCCCTATCCAGCAAATGGAAACGATAGAAGTCCCTCCTTTCGAATTTCATGATAAAATTCCTCTAAAAACCGGTTATGCAGCAAAAGGAGTCAGAGTCGTTCCCCACGCTATTGCACGGCATGGCGCTTTCATAGCTAGCGGAGTCATTATGATGCCTTCCTATGTAAATATCGGCGCCTATGTAGATAGCGGTACCATGGTAGATACATGGGCCACCGTGGGTAGCTGCGCTCAAATTGGTAAAAATGTCCACCTCAGCGGTGGTGTTGGTATTGGCGGAGTATTGGAACCATTACAAGCCGCACCTGTCATTATCGAAGACGATTGTTTTATCGGATCGCGCTGTATTGTTGTAGAGGGAGTCCGTGTAGAAAAAGAAGCCGTATTGGGTGCAAACGTAGTACTCACTGCATCAACGAAAATCATTGATGTTAGTGGATCCGAACCCGTTGAATACAGAGCACACGTGCCTGCACGTTCTGTTGTCATACCCGGAACGATGCCGAAAGAGTTTACTGCGGGCACCTTTAATGTGCCGTGTGCCTTAATCATAGGCAAGCGAAAAGAAAGTACAGATAAGAAAACCTCACTCAATGATGCATTGAGAACGCACAACGTCGCTGTCTAATGTCTACCCCACTTTCCATTATTATCCTCACTTACAACGAGGCGGATGTGCTTGCTCCTACGATGCAAGCTGCTGCTTCTATAGCAGATGAATTAATGGTAGTGGACAGTTTTTCTCAGGACAACACCGTTTGCATTGCGAAAGAGCATGGTGCGACAAGAATTGAGAAGCGCACATTTAAGAATTGGGCTGATCAGCGAAATTGGGCAATGGAACAATCCCAACATCCGTGGGTACTATTTATTGATGCCGATGAAGTATTGGACAAACAGTTGATTTCGTCACTTCACCAGTGGAAAAGTGAGACACACACCGATAAAGAGAAGTACTGGGGGTTGCGACGCATCCATTTTTTCATGAATCATGCGATGCGTTTTTCTGGACTTCAATCCGATGTCGTGGTCCGGTTATTCCATCACACACGCCGTTACAGCGATTGTGAGGTTCATGAGAAAATCAATGTTCCTAAGCCGCACCCTTTACAGGGTATACTACAACATTATACCTACAAAAATTGGGAGGAATGGAACAGAAAGCAACGCATTTATGCAAGCAGGAGCGCTCTAGACCACCAGGCAAAGACTGGCACTGTCGGGTTATTTCATTTTGCCATAAAACCCGCTTTCCGATTTTTTAAACACTTTGTATTACGTCTTGGTTTCCTTGACGGACACGCGGGTTTTTGGTATAGCATTTCCATGGCTCAAGGCGTCTATTGGCGTTACGTCGAATTAAAAAAACTACGACTTTCATGACCGCAGGACAAACTACTTTTTTAGTCATCGTAATGATCTTGACCGTTGCTGTTTACAGTTTTAAATGGGCCTTGCACTTTCAATACCTTCGAGTGCAAAACAAAAAGTCTCCGGGGCATTGGACGGACTATTACAAGCGAAACTATATTCATAAAAAAGACCGTCAATGGTGGAAGGAGTCAATCATGCTCTTTCCTCTACTCTATCCCGTAATACTGACAGGTACAAAGAAGGAAGACCATTGGTTGCTTAAAATCAAGCGTACAAACCTCGCTTTGTACTTCATCCTGATTGTACTTTTGTTGGCAGGTATTTATTTCTCAAAAGTTTCTACACTCCCTGCATAGATGAAGGATTGCGCAAAATTTCTAGATCAACCCAGCTTTTCGTTAATAGGCAACGTAGCAGACCAAATAGGTCAAGAATGCTACGTGGTGGGTGGATTTGTGCGTGACAAACATCTAGGGCGCCCCATTAAAATGGACCTCGATTTTGTTACTGTAGGTAGTGGAATCGAATTGGCCCGCGCCGTTCAGAAGGAACTAAAACCCACGCCAAAACTGACTGTGTTCAAATCCTTTGGCACGGCCCATATGAAATACAATGGCATTGATCTCGAATTCGTTGGTGCGCGGAAAGAAAGCTACCGCAAAGAAAGCCGCAATCCTGTGGTGGAAAACGGCTCTTTAAAGGACGATCAGGACCGTCGCGATTTCACCATCAACGCAATGGCCATCTGTCTGAACAAGGACCGCTGGGGAGAATTATTGGATCCGTTTGATGGCATTAGCGACCTGGATAAAAAACGAATCACCACACCCCTCGCGCCGGATAAAACTTTTGACGACGATCCACTTCGTATGATGCGTGCGGTACGATTTGCAGCGCAATTGGACTTTAGAATCGACGCGGCTACCTTAGCAAGTATACGAACCCACGCGAACCGAATATCTATTGTAGCCCCAGAACGCGTTGCCGTAGAATTCAATAAAATCATGGAGGTTCCCAAGCCAAGCTATGGCTTAGGCCTTCTCTACACCTCAGGACTGCTCCAGGAAGTACTACCTGAACTAATAGCGCTAAAAGGAATTGAGGAAGTAGAAGGTCAAACACACAAAGACAACTTTTACCACACCCTTGAAGTAGTCGATAATCTTGCAAAAACATCTGACGACCTTTGGTTACGCTGGGCAGCCTTATTGCACGATATCGCAAAACCGCGAACTAAAAAATTCATTAAACCTCACGGATGGACCTTTCGAGGGCATGAATTTCTGGGCGGAAAGATGGTCCCTAAAATCTTCAGGCGGTTACAATTACCCACGGATTCGCGCATGAAATTCGTGGTAAAAATGGTTCAGATGAGCTCACGCCCTGCGGCTTTAGTTGATGAAAAAGTTACCGATAGCGCGGTACGCAGATTGCTGTTTGACACAGGCGATGATATAGAATCACTAATGTTGCTTTGTGAAGCTGATTTAACCACGAAAAATGAAAAGAAAAAGCGACGATACCTAAACAACTTCAAGCAGGTTCGTTTGAAATTCAAAGAGGTAGAGGAACGTGATCATATTAGAAATTTCCAACCACCTGTAAGTGGTGAAGATATTATGGAGACTTTTGGAATTGGTCCGTGTCGTGAGATAGGCCAAATCAAGGAAGCATTAAAAGAGGCTATACTTGAAGGAGAGATACCCAATGAACGCAACGCAGCTTTAGCAAAAATGAAAACGATTGCCGCAACTTTAGGCATCAAACAATAACCATGGAAGTATACCTACGAATCATTGCAGATACGCAAGAAACTGTTATTCGCGAATTACGCGTTAAAGGCAGTGCCACTTTACTGAATTTACAACAAATCGTTCTCCCACTCTTTAATCTAAGCGAAGGAGAAATGGGAAGTTTTTATTACAGCACTCCAGACTGGGACCAAGGGGATGAAGTACCTATGTTCGCCATGGAAGATGGTATGTCAAGTATGGAAAATACTACTATTGAGGACTTTTTCAAGGGTACCGCTCACGGCCTTTACGTCTACAATTTCCTTGACATGAATATCTTTTATGTTGAACAGACTAAAACTGAAGATGAAGAAGGTTTTGAAGATTTCGTTGTTTTATCATCAGTAGGGGAACTTCCAGCGAATGAAACCACAGAAACGACCGAAACGAATTCTGACAAGGATCCTTCCCAAATGAGTGAAGCTGAAATTAATGCGCTTTATGGTTTAGATGATCTCGAACCAAAAAAGAGCAGTGATGAAGATGAGGAAGATGACTTGCGTGACGCCCCTTACTACTAAAGCCAATCCACAGATAAAACGCGTTCCACGGGAATAGTTATGTTTCCTTTAAGATAAATGCAACCGCCATAGTTCAGCCAAATGGTAGTTTGAACCTTAAAAATATCCGTTTCCGTTTGAAAAACTATGGCCACCTTTTCATGACGGATATTCCCTACATAGGTAGCCGAATGAATACGCTTTGAGCGCTTCATCCGTACATAATCGTTCGACAAGACGTCACCTGAAGGAAAGACTAACGAAGCCGTATCAAGTCTGGAAATATCTATTGGTTTTGCAGTCATAGTATTTTAAGCGATCCTCCTAAAATTACGTAATTTGAACCAATTATGAACACGAACGGAATTAGAGACGCTCTGTATACTATTATATTCGAAGCCAACACACCATCCGGCAAGGCTTTTGACGTTGCTTTATTTGGGACTATCGGAGTAAGTGTCACTGCAATAATGTTGGAGTCTGTTCCAAGCATAGCTGCCCACCATGGAGCGAGCCAGTGGTTTAAGGCCATAGAACTCATCACAACTTTACTCTTCACTGTTGAATACGTTTTGAGACTATGGTGTAGCCCAAAACCCGGGCCTTACGCACGTAGCTTCTACGGCGTAATTGATTTAGTCAGTACACTCCCATTCTATCTTGCCGCTTTGTTCCCTGCTACAGGCACATTTGCTGTGATTCGGGCGCTGCGATTACTACGAATTTTCCGTGTTCTTAAATTGAGCCGTTTTCTAATTGAAGGAAATCTCCTCTGGCAAAGCTTATTGCGTTCCTCACGGAAAATAGGTGTCTTCCTGTTTACAGTAGTCCTTCTTTGCGTAATTATGGGAACTATCATGTATACCGTTGAAGGTCCTAAAAACGGCTTCAGCTCCATCCCATTAAGTATCTATTGGGCCATTGTAACCCTTACTACTGTGGGGTATGGTGACATTGCTCCCGGTACAGTCTTGGGCCAATTTCTTGCTTCCGCCATTATGATTATGGGTTACGCAATCATCGCCGTTCCTACCGGCATTGTCACCGTAGATCTGGCAAATAATCACAACACAAAAGAACCAACGCTCAAAACTTGCGAGAACTGCGGAAACAGCTGCTCGAAGGATGCAAACTACTGCCCGCAATGTGGCACTGAATTCCCCTTAAATGACTAAAACATTACTCAACCTATGCGGCCCAACTGCCGTTGGTAAAACCAACGTAGCACTTTACTGGGCTGAAAAACTAGGTTGCCCTATTCTCTCCACAGATTCAAGACAATGCTACCGAGAACTTGCAGTAGGTTCTGCTCCGCCGTCAACTGAAGAATTGGACCGCGTACCGCATTATTTTATTGCCGATCGCAGCGTAGAACAACCCATTACTGCAGGCGAATATGAGCACTTTGCTTTGG
>JAQWJX010000181.1:0-2610 GCA_029248145.1 Schleiferiaceae bacterium
CGCTTACAGTCTGGGGCGACATACAGACATGGTTAGTTTTAGGCTGAAGTATTATCGCTATTATGGTATTGACGCAACACTAGGTACGTCCATACATCGACTAGATAATGAGAGGAATTTCGCGTACATAGGTCTTTCCAACGAGTTTAATCAATTTTATAAACTAGGCTGGAGAGGCCACGCCTCATTAGGACCAATTCTAATGGCAACTTCTAACACCAATGAGATGACAATTTCAGGAGCGGTTTGCCTAAGTCTGCAGAAGTCTTTCGGAAAAAACGCGTATTTCGGACCGAAATGGTTTGTTGGCGGCTACAACGAACTTTCATTAGGAATAGTAATAGGTCTATAAAATGAAAAAAGCACTAGTCGTTATATGTTCGGTTGCATTATCAACCCTAAGCTTTAGCCAAACCATATTGGTGGAAAAGTCAATTTATAATTCCACGAAACCAATTCACTTACACAGTATCAATGGCGATCTACGCGAAGTATATTTCAGTACTCCCCAAACCAAATCTATGCTCTTTTACAAAATAGCAGAGGACAAGGTAGTGGAAGATAAAACTATTACCGCGACCAGATTTAAGGGATTTGTAAGATTGAACGAAGTATATAGCTTAGTTCAGTATCAAGATAGGATAGATGTTATTAGCGCGCTCCGAAGATCAGATCGTTACACCCTAATTAACTCATCAGAAGGGATTAATATTAACAGTATCGCCTATGATGTAGAATCTAAACTCTTCTACACATTATCTGGTGATAATATTCTGGAGATGGAATTGACCCAAGATGAGATCATAAGGGTCGATACTACTTTGAGAAAACTAAAGGTTGATGGTAAAGCACAACGCCTTTCATCATTTGGAGGCAAGCCTTTTGTTAGTGTAGAACATGGCTTAAACCTCAGCGATATCTACATGGTTGATAGTAATTCGACTTTAAAGCTGCGATACCCTATTAATTATAATGCCCAGAACGTGTCCATTGAATTTCTAAATGATGATACACTTTTCGTTTCTAGGAATCTACGCCCAGGAGAATCAGAACTTGTAATGATTTATGCGAGTAATATTTCTCGACACCCAGACAGCCTTTATTTAGATAAAATTAATGACCGCGCCCAAGAGCAGATTGACTCCGTAAAAGCAGAAGCTATTGTGAATGCCTTAGAGTTCACTGATACTGTAACTCGAGATGTTGGACAGGGTAGATTTTCTACTTTAATTAAAAGAACTAACGACGCAATAGTCGCAATGACTACGCTTAATTCCGCTCTTGGTGCTAATTCCAAATCTTTCATATCGTCAAAAGATAGTATGTATTTTGTCTTAGGGCCAAAAAGGACTTCAGAAACCGATGCAAAAAAAGATAGTCTCTATTATGCCAAAATGGGTTTAATGACATCAATAATTGATTTGGGTAAAGACAGTGTTGCTTTACCTGAAGATGTAATAATTCGTTTAAAATGTCTTGATAAAGAAACAGGTGAAAAACCTCCATTTAGCGTAGACTTCTATGAATATGAGACTAACACCCTTGTGAAAAGTGCAAATATGTACGATGGTGAGATTTGCTATTTCTCTTATATCCCCACGTATAAATTAGGCCTAACCATTACCTCTGAGGGCTACCTGCCCCACTCCATTCGCTTCGATAATACTAAGAAAGTTATTAGGCAAAAGCAGATTGAAAAACTCGTGCTCTTACAAAGATTTAAAGAAGGTAAAGAAGGTTCTTTTACGTTAAATAATATTCAGTTTGACTTTGCGAAGTGGAACCTTACACCCGTTGCTAAACGAGAGCTAGATATAATAAAAACGTCGCTATCCACGGCAAAATCAGTAACTATAGAAGGTCATACAGACTGGATTGGTAGTGATTCATTCAATTTAAATCTCAGTAGAAAAAGAGCTAAAGAGACTCAAAAGTATCTTATCAAGAGTGGTTTAGACAAGTCTAAACTGAAAACTGCTGGCAAGGGCGAGAAGGAGCCAATTGCACCGAACAAAACTGCAGCGGGTCGCGCTAAAAACAGACGTGCTGAATTTATAATTAAATAGCCTAAAAGGCGAGGAGTCTATACAGAATGGTGGATTGAGCGCCACCTGAGGACCGAGCTACAACTGCGTCTTTATTTGAAATGATGACGAAGTTAAAGTCGTCAACTTTAGTGTTGATCGGAGACTTTAAGCGCGTAGGAATGGAACGCTTGTCAAAATCAAACATATACACATCGTATCCAGAGGAAGCGGTAAGCGTTGAGTAATAGATTCGACCATCATCATGAATAAAGGGATAAACCTCGTTGTTCGGTGTGTTAATTTCTGGGACTAGTTCTACCTCTCCCCACTCATTGATGCCGGTTTTTAATATGCGATAAATATCCAATCCGCCTTCACCTCCTGGCATGTCAGAAACGAAATAAAGATAGCCCGACTTATCATCGTAAAACGGCTGAGAATAGGAATAACCTAGTTTTACAAAAGGAGGCACAGCGCATTGTGAGAATCCGTGTGAAAGATCAACGTGCAATAAAGTCATTCTAGTTTCAGCAAGAAAATCATTAAACGACTCATCGTTGATGGCTGCAATCATAAATGAGTT
>JAQWJX010000005.1:0-5640 GCA_029248145.1 Schleiferiaceae bacterium
CGATCCGGACGAGACTCGAACTCGCGACCCCAAGCGTGACAGGCTTGTATTCTAACCAACTGAACTACCGGACCGTGTTCCTCAATGGGTTGCAAATGTAATAGCGTTTTTGAAATCTACAACACCTTTGAGCAAAAAAAACTTGTCTTTTTGAAACTTTCTGAATCTTTCGAAAAAAGCCCAATGTAGTTTCTTAGGTTTGAGGCAAATATGACAAAATGAAAACAGCCGTAATTCTCGCTGGAGGAAAGGGAACTCGACTTGCAGAGATTCGATCAGATGTACCTAAGCCCATGATGCCTGTCTTAGACAAGCCACTTTTAGCTTATCAAATAGACTTACTCAAGGAACATGGATTTACGAAGGTATGGCTTATCGTGAACCACCTCTATGAGCACATAGAGGACTATTTCGCTAATGGAGAGAATTTTGGTATTGAAATCAACTACTACATTGAAGAACAACCGCTTGGTACTGTAGGCGGAGTAAAAGCTATAGCACAACACCTGAATGATCCGTTTCTAGTACTCTATGGAGATGTTATGATGAATATGGATCTCAATCGTCTTATTGCCTTTCATGAAAACAAGCAAGCGGATGCCACTTTAGTTGTGCATCCAAACGATCATCCCTACGACAGCGATTTACTAGCTGTGGATCAAGAAGATCGAGTAACTGCTTTCTATGCCAAACCGCATCCTAAAGGTTTGCGCTACAGAAATCTAGTGAATGCAGCTGCTTACGTTTTTAATCCCATTGTACTCGAACATCTGGAACCTGGAGTTAAAGCAGATTTTGGAAAAGATATCTTCCCTACCCTGCATTCAAAAATAAATGTATTCGCGTACAATACACCTGAATACCTGAAGGATATGGGTACACCGGACCGATTAGTAAAAGTTGAGGAAGCCTTGAAAAGCGGAAAGATTGCCGCACGCAACCTAAACAATAAGCAGCGTTGCGTCTTTCTTGATCGCGATGGCGTTATTAACATAGACACGGATCTTATTGACCGTCCAGAAGACCTCGAATTGTATCCCTATGCTGCTTCGAGCATTCGGAGATTAAATAAAATGGGCTTCTTAGTGGTTGTGGTGACAAATCAAAGTGTGATAGCGAGAGGACTTTGCACCATTGCTACGCTTGATGAAATCCATAAAAAAATGGAGACCGAATTAGGACAGGAAGGTGCTTTCGTTGAGGCCATTTATTTTTGCCCTCATCACCCGCACAGCGGGTATGACGGTGAGGTTAAAGAATACAAAGTCGAATGCAGCTGTCGTAAACCGAAGCCTGGAATGCTCCAAGAGGCTGCGAACCGATTCAATATTGACTTCACCAAAAGTTACCTCGTTGGTGATAGCCCAAGAGATATTGAGGCAGGCGCTCGCGCAGGCGTGGAAACCATTCGTGTAAAAACGGGACATGGCCTGAAACCACATACTGAGATTCCAATGCATTACGTCGCAGATTTAGCCGCCGCCGTTGACCTTATTGAACGTCAGTCTTAGAAGATTTAGTTACGCGATCAAAATCCTTTTTGAATTGGATACCTACACCCTGGGTATAAGGACCTGTGGTTTGGAGTAAAGGATCATTTCTATTACTTCTATTAAATGCTTTAAGTACAACGGTGCCTTGTTTAGATAGGTCTAAAGACACTTCTGTATCGCCGAGCAATAAGGTCGAAGCCTGCTCTTGTCCTATAGGTACGTCAAAGGAAGATTTTAATTTTAATTTACCATCGAAGAAGTTCTTTGATACCCCTAGGTTTAAGTTGTCGCCTTGGTTACCGAAATTGGCCATTGGATTGGCTCCCGTGGTATAATCAAAATCTACCGTCACATATTCTCCTATACCGGCGGCCAACCAACTGCCGAACTCACTAACCAATAATTCCGATGTAGTATTTCCTATGGACGATTCGAAGTTAATACTCTCTTGAATACCTAAGTTTTGTTGAAAGAAATCGCCCAACATGAGTAATGAAAATGCCTGATAATGCAAGGCCTCTTCATTTAAAAAATGGCGGTTCAGTTCCTGTTGATAGGAAGCTGGACTTTCTGGTAAATCAATGGCAAAAGCTATTTCTGGCGAGAGTAGCGGTCCAGTAAGCGAAATGATGAGATCTACAGGGACCTTCTCATTGTTATAATTCGCACTCGTGACTAACCCTGTGAGATCCGTTTGAACGCGATATACGGCTTTTAAATCAAGCTCAGCTTGATAGACATCGCCGCTCCATGCTATGGTTCCGCCAGACAATAGATTAAACTGCTTGTTTATGATATTTTGTAGCGTAAAAAGATAATCCCCTTCTTCTACCGTGTAGACGCCATATAGCTCAACGCTTTCATCTTCCAGTATTTTGAGCCTCATGGAACCGCTTCCTTGTGCACGAATAATGTCCCCGAGTACCTCATCTAAGACCAATTCAATTTTAGCCACTGGGGTTACCTCTATTGCCAAATCCGCACCGAAAAAATCACGTTCACCCTCGATCGACTCAGCAGTTACTCGCGGTAGCTCAGAATCAATAAAGCGAATAAATCCAGGCAATTCAACAGCTGTGGGGTTGTCAAGAGGTATTTTAAGTAGCGTGCCCGCTTTTGTTGTTGCTTGAACGCTTAATTGCAATTGTTCAACAGGTCCTATCAAATGTATCTCGCCAGCTGCAACGGCGGTTCCATAGAACATATCTTCTACATTTCTTTCTTTATTCATGGCCAGCAAGCTATCCGTGGATAAACGAAGATCTAAACCAAAATCTTTTAATTGGTGATGCTCTATGCCTCCCCAAGTCAGTGCCTTCGTCTGATCGTCCATAGAAATTAGTGCTATGGAATCCAATTCGAATCCATTCTCTGAGATAGAGATTAAAGACTGTTCAGCTGCAGAAAACCGGGAACCTAAAAGGGGTATTTCAACGGCTCCTTTGTTCCAGTAAACCTCTCCTCGAGCATTCCAACTTTTCAGCGGACCATAAATCTGTACACCACCTACTAAATTACCTTCCAGACCTGCTATGGCTTCATGAAAAAATGGGTTTAACGCAGCTACATTTAGCTTATCTATATTCAGACTGAGGTCTAAATCATCAATAGCTGTATTGTAATGGCCTCTGATCAATGAATAGAACTGTTCTTCGTCGGATAGTTGTCCTTGAATGAAAACATCTGACTTTAAAGGTTCATATCCGACGGCACCAGTGAAAGTCCCGTAAGAAATATTGTTCAAGGATAAATCAGTAACGGATGCCATTGCAAACCAATTCACAATGGTATCGTCGTGGAATGCCATATCGATAGAATAAGTGCCTCCGAGAATTGCTTCCGGTGTACGAATTAAATAATTCAGCGGTCTTGCATTCAAATTAGCTTTAATATTTGCCTGATGCTTTAGAGGTTTTAAAAATGAAAAGCGGCCATTCACTAGTAAGGATCCGGCGTCGCCTTTAAACTCCAAATCTTTCGTAATTAGGGATTTCGCATCCCAATGTATTCGCTTACTCTTGTTTATTGCGAACGTATCTAAACCAATATTGAAGCTTGTTTTTACTAGAGTTGCACTACCTGATGTGTAATTCAATGCTCCGGTAACGACACTTGGAATACTGTCTTTGACAGTAGCAGTAAATTGGACCTCTCGACTTATACCACTCCCGTAAGACTCAGCTTTTAGCGAATGTATGGCAGTTTGATTTATCAGTATGTGATCTAATGAGGCCTTGGCATTAAAATCACTTCCATTATGATTTATGTTAAGGTCCAAACCTTCAAGCGTATACTCTCCATACGCACAGGATGGAATAAACCCTTCCAGTGACCAATATTTTTTGAAATTAGTATACTCCCATTGTATGGCGCTACCGGGCTCAATGGTCAAGGGCAAATGCATTAAGTCGGCGAACCAATTCACCTCACCAACCTTAAGATAACCTTCCATTTCTGCCTTTGGCCACATCTTTACCGTATTGTCATTGTATGAAGAGGCTATTAGTACATCCACAATTTTTGGGAGCGATTGAAATTCCCAATCACCTTGTAGCTTGCCATCAGCCACGTCGCTCTGAATAACAAGAGTTCGAATACCTTTTTTAAGACTATGCTCAGCAACCAATGAATGCAAGAAAACGGAATCGTTTGGGCGTTCCAGTAACACATCAATGGCTTCTATTTTACCAATAGAACTGGACTTAAAGTCTACCTTGAACGCGCCGCTGATGACCTGACCAGTATCTAATGGATCGAAGAGATTTAAACCAACAGCATTCAAATCTAGTGCCGAGGTATAATCTTCCCCATTTTTTAGCACAAACCCTTCTAAATCAAGAAGTGTATCTAAACACGACAACCAAACTGAATCCTTAATTCCGTCGTGGTAGAGATCAAAACTCAAGCCTTTACTTGTGTGAGTAGAAAATTGAAGCTTTGGAAAGACCCCTGTTGCATTCCAATCCTCAGTAAAAACCGAACTCATATTAGGCCTTATAGCCGTCCTGAATTCGAGCGATTCTAAGCTCTTAAAATTTGTTTCTTGTATTGAAGCACTAATGTATGCAGGAGACTCTAAATTACTGAAATTTAAACGATAACTAGCTTTTTCTGATGAGCAAACAGCACGAATGTCATAAATTTCCCAATCACGGATTCGTCCCGATACATTCAGTCTATTTGGTACTAAGTTTAATGGAATCTCGTCGGGTAAGTATTTATCTGGTACAGTAAGAACATCAAGGTTCAATTCGATAGCTAATTGCTGTTTTAGACGACCCGTACACGACAATTTACCGCCGATTGTGGGACTTTTAAAGGCAAAAGAACTTTTGATAGAATCGAATTCGTGGCAAAAGAATTCGACATTATAAACGAGTGGTAAATCATATTCTTCAAATTCAGCGGGTAGTATTTGACTATTGGCATCTAGTCTAAGCAATGCCTCCACGTTGAGATCTTCGAGCACTCCTGATATAGCACCTTTTAACTGGCCAAAGTTCAAAACATCAAGCTCAAATAAGCCGCTAATAGCGGCTTCATCATATCCGATCTGGTGGCCACGAACTAAAAAGGGTATACTGTCCCATTGCGCTTTGAAAACAACACTGTCAATACTAAGTGTTTCATCAAATTGTAAACCGCCACAATTCAATTGAAATTCAGACAAAAGAGTATCTCCCATCAACTTCAAATTCGGCACTCGTAATTCATTAATAGACAATCTAAATCCCTGAGAAGATGTTTTAGCCTCTTGTTTACTAATAAACGTTCTTACAGCAGGAACATTAATTTCTAATCCTAACGACTCAAAGGATGTAAGGCGCCATCCTTTTGAAAACGAAAGTTCAGCTAATTCTATTTTCTCACTAGTAACAAGGGTGTCGAATTCCGTGTAGAATAGTAACGGATTCAATTCAATAGAATTTGGAAATTCATATTTAAACCCTTTAAATTCAGAGCTTAACCCAATGTTTGCGAGTCGAGGTTCCACAAAACTTCCCCATAGACTCCGTTGAACACCTTGAGAATTTAATAGGAGAATAGCAGGAGAAATAATCAACAATACAAACACCAAAAGGCCTAACCGGATATTTTTACCCCGTTCACGTGATCTTTGCTGTATTTTTGACTCATTCATGCAAAA
>JAQWJX010000014.1:0-2547 GCA_029248145.1 Schleiferiaceae bacterium
GCTGTTGCACCCTCCTCTCCTTCTGTGGCCACGATTACATTTCCTTCCGCATCAAGCAGTTCCTCTTCTTCCTCAGAAGCTGGAACTTTCGCAATTGAAGCAATTTCATCGCCTTTACGAAGGTTGATTAATCGGACACCTTGTGTCGCTCGACCCATTACTCTCAACGTATTTACACCCATGCGGATCATAGTACCTTTCTTCGTAATGATCATCAAATCATCTTCGTCTGTGACCGCTTTAAGCGAGACCAATTCGCCGGTCTTTTCTGTAACAGTAATGGTTTTGACACCTTTGCCACCGCGGTTGGTAATCCGGTAATCCTCAAGAGAAGAACGCTTACCGTAGCCAGCTTCGCTCACGACCATGACGTCAAATCCGTCGCCTTCTTTCACTACAATCATTCCAACAACTTCGTCGTTTTCATGATCTACAGTAATGGCTCTTACACCAGAAGCGCTGCGGCCCATAGAGCGAACCTTTGTCTCTGGGAAGCGAATTGCTTTACCGCTGCGTACAGCAAGCATGATGTCTTGCTCGCCATTAGTGAGTTTGGCTTCAAGCAAGGTATCCCCTTCGCGTATAGTAATTGCATTAATACCATTGACACGAGGACGGCTATACGCCTCTAAGGACGTTTTCTTTATCACACCCTTCTTAGTACACATCACAATATGGTGGTTGTTGATGTAGTCTTCATCTTTGAGGTTAAGTACATTAATGAACGCCAATACTTTATCGTCCTGAGGTAGATTAATCAAATTCTGAATGGCTCTACCCTTACTTTGACGGCTACCTTCCGGAATTTCGTACACTCGCATCCAGAAACACCTTCCCTGCTCAGTGAAGAAGAGCATGTATTGATGGTTCGTGGCTACATATACGTGTTCTATGAAGTCCTTATCTCGAGTACTAGCAGCTTTTGTACCAACGCCTCCTCTGTTCTGTTTTTTGTATTCAGTGAGTGGTGTGCGCTTAATGTAGCCTGCATGCGAAATAGTAATGACGACTTCAGAATCAGGGATCATATCTTCAATACTCACATCGCCACCTGCAAATTCAATAGCTGTTCTGCGCTCATCGCCGTACTTCTCTTTAATCTCGAGAAGTTCATCTTTGATGATTTCCATTCTCAGGACTCTGTCGCCTAGAATACTTTTTAAGTATTCAATAGTCTTCATCAGATCTTCATACTCTGCCTTGATCTTATCACGTTCGAGACCCGTCAACTTTTGAAGGCGCATCTCTAGGATGACTTTCGCCTGGACATCCGAAAGTTTGAATTCAGTCATTAAGCCTGACTTAGCTTCATCTACCGTGGCAGATGCACGAATAAGCTTAATAACAGCATCGAGATTGTCGATCGCAATAAGCAAGCCTTCAAGAACGTGTGCACGTTTTTCTGCCTGACGAAGTTCATACTCTGTGCGGCGAACAACTACCTCGTGGCGGTGGGCCACAAAGTGTTTTACCATATCTCTCAAATTCAGCATTTCCGGACGACCATTGACCAGTGCAATGTTGTTCACAGAAAACGAGCTTTGAAGCTGTGTGAATTTGTATAGTTTGTTAAGTACTACGTTTGGTACAGCATCGCGCTTTAAGACGTATACTACGCGCATACCTTTACGATCACTTTCATCGCGGATATCTGAGATACCTTCGATTTTTTTATCGTTGACCAATTCTGCGGTCTTTTTGATCATTTCGGCCTTGTTGACCTGGTATGGGATTTCCGTTACAATAATACATTCGCGGCCACGTACTTCTTCAATCGTAGCTTTTCCACGAAGGACTATACGTCCTCTACCTGTGTGGAATGCATCTTTTACACCTTCATAACCGTATATGGTCCCTCCCGTTGGGAAATCTGGTGCACTGATGTGCTTCATTAACTCATCAATCTCTATCGCATCGTTATCAATGTATGCGTTGATAGCGTTGATACTCTCAGTGAGGTTGTGCGGTGGCATATTAGTCGCCATACCAACAGCAATACCCGAAGCACCATTTACGAGCAAACCTGGGATACGTGTAGGAAGCACTGTTGGCTCCTTTAAGGAATCATCAAAGTTTAACTGCCAATCTACGGTGTCTTTATCGATGTCAGAAAGCATCTCCTCCGCAATCTTTCGCATACGAACTTCCGTATAACGCATTGCTGCTGGGCTATCTCCATCAACAGAACCAAAGTTACCTTGACCATCACCGAGAGTGTATCGTAAGGACCAGTCCTGTGCCATACGCACCATAGTGTCGTATACCGAGCTATCGCCATGAGGATGGTACTTACCCAGTACATCCCCCACGATTCTTGCAGATTTTTTATAGGATTTCGAGCTGGTAACACCCATATCATGCATTCCGTATAGGACTCGACGGTGAACGGGTTTTAATCCATCACGCACGTCTGGAAGTGCACGAGAAACGATGACCGACATCGAATAATCGATGTAGGAGCTTTTCATTTGCTCCTCAATATTTACGGGAATAATGCGTTCTCCCTGCGCCATATTGTCAGTATTTAGTGCGGCCGAAGCCGGGTTT
>JAQWJX010000028.1:0-4859 GCA_029248145.1 Schleiferiaceae bacterium
CATCGCTTCGTATGTTCGGGGAATGCGTGAAGAAGGTGCGCCGCGCACTGATCCCACGACAGTTCGAGCTTATGCACGTGATGTCCAAGCGCAACGGTTATTGAAAGAAATATTACGACCATAAGTCCATAAAAAAGCCGCCTACCAGGCGGCTTTTTTATGATCCATCAATGCGTTTTTGTATTACTCATTTTTACGTTCGCTTACCTGCTTGTAGCCCATCCAAAACAGTAAAAGCAAGATAATTCCTGAACCGGCATAGTTGATTTTCTCTCCGGTGTAGTGCGATTTTGGGTCGTATTCGAAAACCACTTCATGTTTGCCAGAAGGCACAGAGAGTCCACGAAGCAGGTAGTTTACGCGTATGTGCTCTACCGGCTCTCCATCTATATAGGCTTGCCAGTCGTTTCCAGATCCTTCATAAAATAGTTCGGAGAATACGAGGAATGCATCACCGCCTTCGACAGCATATTCTAAATATTTAGGATCATAGTTCGTTAAGCGAACTTTAGCAGGGTCAAAAGTTAATTTATCTGTAACATAATAGGTATATCGTGCATCAACTACAGCTGTGTTCTTCGGATTGAAAGCGTTCAAGGCCGCCATCTCCGCATCTGCATCTGGTACTATCTTGATGGTTTGTACAGACCATGCATTCCCACATGCATCCGGATTTCGCTGTGCTGTGGGTTGACCGTTTTGCCCCTGAGTAATGATGTATTTCGCGTTGAGCATACTGAAGCAAGCCATGTTTTGATTGTTTAATTGGTTGTCAATCAAATCTTGGTAACGCTGGAGTTTAGCGCCATGGTAGCCGCCAATACTTTTGTGATGGTAGCTCGTATAACTATCATTGGTCAAACCAACGGTGGCATTCCACACGCGGAAATGAGGGTCCTTATCTTGATTAATGGCATTATTTGCCTGAGTAGGTGCGTACTGGGCTTCCCATTGACGCTGGGTTAAGAAATCTTCGCGTTCAACCTGATCTGTAGTGAACAGTCCTAGATCTAATAAAGCTATTCCACCAATGACCGCTGCACTACTCAAAAGTTTGAGCTTACCTGTATGGAAGAAGTAAAGTGTGGCGGCTGTGAGTATACCGAAGCCTAATGAGGCTAAGGCAGAGGAGGTTGCTAAACTACGACGGTCACCTACGAGTTGGTCAATACGAAAACCTTGTTGGGCGAATTGCGTATCGCGAGCGGTCTCGAGATTCATAATGAACGGCGCTACAAGACCAAATACTACTACGAATCCAGTGAATGTAAGGGCTCCCTTTTTAAGTGTATCAAATCGCGCCTTTTTATCAAGCGTGTACCATTGGTTCAGTCCTAGGATGCCATAGAACGGTACAATGAAGAATAAAACGGTCAATGCCATGGAAGGTACACGGAACTTATTGTAAAGAGGAAGGTAGTTGAAAAGGAATGTGTTGAATGCATTAAAATTTGATCCCCAACTCATGAATACAAAGAAAATCCCTGAGGCAATGACCCACTGCCTGGTGGCGCCGCCTACGACGAAAAAGGCAAGACAGAAAAGGAAGAACATTGCTGCGCCAACATAATACGCACCATTGCCCATGCTTTCACCGGTCCAGCGCATGAAGGCTGCTCCCATATATTGATTTGCCTGCTGTTCCGCTTGCTTTACGTTCATTCCTTGGCCACGGAATGCTTTGACCAATTGGTCATAAGTTTTAGTGCCTTTTTTGCTGTAATCGACCATCATGCCACCGCCGGCAGCATTTGGAATAACCATCGCTACAGTTTCGTAAATACCCGTGGACCAGCTCATTGCATAGTCATAGGATAAGCCACCCTCGCCTTGGTTTTGATTTTTTTGTGTGAGTTCACTTTTGCCACCACGCATACTCTCGGAAGTATATACTTTGGTGGACCACATATTAGCAATGTTTGGTCCTATCGCGAGCGCACCAGCTAAGGCCACTAATCCTGTATACCTAGCGAAGGTGGGTAGCGCTTTTTCTTTAGCATATTGTAAAAGGTAAACGACCCAGATGATGGCCATGAATAGCCCCGCATAGTAGGTGATTTGGAAGTGGTTTCTGTGGATACTCAATCCAGCGAAAACCGCCATAAGTATGAATGCACGCCAATTCTTCTTTTCAAAAACCAAGAGCAAGGCTAATATCATCAAAGGAATGAAAGCAGCCGTATTGACTTTTGCATTATGTCCTGCAGCGTAGCCAATGATGAAAAATCCGGAATATCCGTAGGCAAATCCGCCAATAGTGCTGAGCCAATGATGTACACCCATTCCCCGCAGGCCGATAAATGCTGCAATCATCAGATAAAAGATGATGTACGTAGAAGAGTTAGTGCCGCCTACCGCACGCACAACATCCGTTAAGTATTGAAAGATATTTCCATCGTACTTCGTACTGATCTGGGTAGCGGGCATGCCGCTAAACATGGCATTGGTCCAAAGCGCTTCATCGCCTGTTTCCGTGCGATAATCACGGATTTCTTTGCTTTTTGCATAGCCTAATTTGATATCGTCTTGGTCCAATATATCGCCGCTAAAATAGGCTGGACTTAAGAAGGCAACGTTGATACCCAATAGAATAACCATCGGTAGGATCCAGGTCTTGAGTACAGGAAGGTAATTTTTGAAATTCATAATAGCTTTTTGAATCGGGACTCCAAGCTAGCAAAAGTTGTGGAATAATACCGACTTAATACATTGATTATGCTAGCATTCGTACGTATTTTCGGTATTCCAATTAGAATCCGAAATAATGAACAATCAACCCGCGAACACCATAGGTAAGAAAGAAATAGAAGAACTCCTCACACAAGGCTGTGACGAGCGCGTTCATATTTTACCGGAAAGTGGATTGAATAAATATCACTTGAACCCTGTCCAATTTGAATCGTTGTTCCAAAGAGGGTCGTGCACTGCCAATGTTTTAACTCGCCGGTCGTTCAATGTCACCAAAGCATTTTTGGGTAAATACGACGAATTAAGCTACGAGAATTTACTGGAGAACCAGGCCAACCGCCTTCGCGCATTGGTGCAAAGTGAGTTCAAAGATCCTTTTGATGTGTTCTTTGCGCCATCAGGATCTGATTTGGTCTATTATCCACTGATGTTCCAAATGATGTTGAATCCCAACAAACGGTTGCTCAACATAGTAAGTTGTCCGGAAGAATTGGGTTCAGGATCGAAGTTTGCTAGCGAAACCAGATTCTACGCGAACTACAACCAGTTTGGAGATAAAATTGAAAAAGGTGCATTCGTTGACCCAAAAAACACCTCCGAAGTGCACTATCTCGATGCTAGAGATGCAGAAGGAAATATTTTAGACCGCACTGCAGCCATTAATGAACTTATAGCGAACAATCCCGACGCTTCGGTAGTGGGCAGTTTGGTCTTTGGTTCAAAATCTGGTATTAAGGATGATTTAAACGTCATAGATACGGACAGTGAAACCATGTGGGTGGTCGATTTATGTCAGTTCCGTGTAGATCACTCACTCATTCATGACTTATTAGAAAAAGGAGTGATGGTTATGCTCACGGGTAGTAAGTTTTTTCAAGCACCCCCGTTCTGTGCAGCAATGCTTGTGCCGCGTAAATGGAGCGAACGCTTAAAGCAGGTTGATGCCAGTATCATAGAGCCGTATGGCGCGCTCTTCAGCGCATATGATGTGCCGTGGTTCATGGAAAACATGCGCGAGCATCTGCCGCAAAAAGAAAATAAAGCACTTCGTTTGCGCTGGGAAATAGCGCTCGACGAAATGTCTGAATACAGCTATTGGTCTACAAAGCAGACCGACGATATCATTTCACGTTGGGCATTGGGCGTTATGAGTAAATTGGAAACATCTACTTCCTTTAAGCTCATGCCAGACCAATTAAAAACAAATATGTCCATTATCTCCTTTCAGGTTTGGGTGAATGATCGTGCATTAGACAATGAACAGCTTAAGGCTTTATTCAAAGCGATTACCACTTCCAAGCATGAAGGATTTATCGATGGTAAGGACCGTGTTTTCTTTGGGCAGCCAGTTCAATATGGAGATAAGAGTTTTATTAGATTGGCTATAGGTGCGTACACCGTACGTGCTTTTTTAGAGAAAGATGCTGTCGACCTAACTAATGATTACCGCTTGATAAGCATCATCGAATCCTTTGCTCAAGAGATGTTTGGTGGAGAATAGATCCTCGATAAATCAAGCGTTGAAATCGCTGTTGCCGCAATTAAGTGCGGAAGATACTGCTGCAATCGTCGCACACCTGCCGCGATTAAAACAGCGATTGGCGTATCTAAGCGAATCTATGCCTGGAATAAAGCACAGCATTGCTATTAAAACCAATCCGCAGATTGAGCTGCTCCGAACGCTCGTTTCTTGGGGATACGGATTGGAGGCCGCCTCCATAGAGGAGGTGAGAAGAGCAAAGAATGCGGGTTGTCCATTAGATCAGATTGTCTTTGATTCTCCGGTTAAAACACGTCTTGAAATCGCGGAAGTTGCATACGATGCAGGGATGCTCGTTAATGTGAATACCATCGCCGAACTGAAGCGTTTTCCAGCCGATGCGACTTGCGTTTTGGGAATACGAATAAACCCGCAAGTTCACGCGGGTTCCCCGGAAATGTTTGATGTGAGCAAAAATGAAAGCAAATTTGGTGTGCCGATATCGAACCGTACTGAACTTATTCGAGCTGCGATTGATTTCCCAGTAGGTGCATTACACATTCATAGTGGGTCTCAAATGCAAAATTTAGAGGCTCAGAAAGAGGCACTTATAGGTTTACGTGAAGTGGCTTTGACCATAAACGAGCAGTCTCCGGGAAAAATCCACACGCTTGATATTGGCGGTGGGTTG